>JAEYXG010000147.1 GCA_023428585.1 Bacteroidota bacterium | reverse complement strand
ATTAAAGTTGAATATCCAAGAAGCGCAGAAGCCCGTGATGTTGAAAAAAATATTACCCGCTTAAACGGAATTTAATAGCAATATATAATAAGAGAACACCCGGAATGTTATTCCGGGTGTTTTCATTATACAATGAGGTATGAAGCAGGACCGTTCAATAGTATATATGGGAACACCGGACTTTGCGGTTGAACCTTTAAAGATGCTTCTTGATAAGCAATTCAATGTAACTGCAGTGGTTACGGTGGCCGACAAGCCAGCCGGAAGAGGATTAAAAGTTCACTCCTCCCCTGTTAAGGAATTCGCAATTCAACATCATTTACCTGTACTCCAACCTCTTAAACTTAATGATCCTGATTTTGTAGAACAACTTAAGTCAATAAATGCCGACCTTTTTATAGTAGTAGCATTTCGCAAGTTACCTGAAGTAATCTGGAAAATGCCCATAGCAGGTTGCTTTAACCTTCACGCATCCCTATTACCCCAGTATCGTGGTGCTGCTCCCATCAACCATGCAGTGATTAACGGAGAAAGAACAACAGGAGTCACTACATTCTTTCTGAATGATGAAATTGACACCGGCAAAATCATCATGCAAAGAGAGACACCTATTGGACCAGATGAAACGGCTGGAGAAGTACACGATAAGCTAATGCTAATAGGTGCAGAGCTGGTAGTTGAAACAGTTGAAGCTATCTTTAATGGCACGCATTCATCAGTAAATCAGACTAATGACTATATTGAGTTAAAGAAAGCCCCTAAAATTTTCAGGGAGGATTGCAAGATCAATTGGGAGCAGACCAGCACCTCCGTACATAACTTTATAAGAGGTTTAAGCCCCTATCCAGGAGCTTTCGGCACTCTGACTACTTCAGATGGAGTTAAGGAATTAAAAGTGCTTAAATCGGCTCTAACGGGAATGGCTACCTCACTTGATTCAGGAACAGTAAAAATTGAAAACAACAAGCTTCTCGTTGCCTGCGATGACGAGTTTATTGAAATTACCATGGTTCAGCCTGCTGGGAAGAGATCAATGCCGGTTTCCGATTTTTTGAGAGGGAGCCGTTTTGAAATACTCAAGCTTATTTGATCAGATTACAATATATTTACCCTACGTCAATACAACAATAAGACCTTAAAAAGCGGCCTTTATAAACCATTGAAGTGCTGAAACTACCATTAATCCATGCTTTTTAGGCTAAAGTTATTAACAATATGGCTATTTTATTAACTTTTTTGAGTGTTTTTCGCCAAAATGCTTGATTTTACTAAGAAATAGCTTATATTTGCGTTAGGTTATCCAATTTATTATTAATCTTAAATCAGGTAAAAATGAACAAACAAGAATTAATCGTTGCCATGGCAGCAGAATCAGGCCTCACAAAGGCTGACTCAAAGAAGGCACTGGATGCTTATGTATCTGCAACTTCAAAATCATTAAAGAAGGGCGACAGGGTTGCTCTCGTAGGTTTCGGTTCATTTTCGGTTTCAAAGCGTGCTGCTCGTAAAGGACGCAATCCACAAACCGGTAAAGAAATCAAGATTGCTGCTAAGAAAGTGGTTAAATTCAAACCAGGTACTGAACTTTCAAAAAACGTTAAGTAACTGACGTATTGGAACTGCAATTAAAAAATTGAAGAAGGCTTTTCAGATTTGAGAAGCCTTCTTTTTATTTCAACCACCCGTTATATAATTATTGCATTGGCATCAACCTGAAATCTGTATGGCAGCAATGAATCCTCAGCTGCATAAGCCACACCTATTCTTGGTGTTATATGTATGGCAGAATCAGGAATTATAAGTTCATTATCCTCAATCCACACCTTATTGCCATTTATTAGATCTTCTCCATCATCTGCATACGTCAACCCCAGTAGTTTGGTAACTCTTCCCGGTCCAACACCCGCTTTTCCATGTACTTGGCCTCCAATCCTATGGCTCATCACTTCCTGACCTTCTTTTGGATAAATTCCTCTGATCAGAACCGCATGGGGGATATCGGCACTGTTTGTTACAACATTAAACAGTGAATGAATGCCGTAACAGAGGTATATGTATGCAATGCCTCCTGCCTTATACATTGTTTCCGTTCGTTTGGTCCTTCGGTTGCCATAGGCGTGCGAAGCCTTGTCAAATATTCCATTGTAGGCTTCTGTTTCAATTATAATGCCTGATGTGTATTGTCCGTTTACATAGGTGACCAGCGTTTTGCCCAATAACTCCCTGGCTATTGCCACCACATCTGGCCCGGAATAAAAGCTTTCAGGAAGCAACTTGTGTTTCATCTCCAATATTTAACGCCACTTAAAAAGATCCTCACCTATCTTGATGATATTCTTGTTGTCAACCAACCATTTGATGGCTTTGATAACCTTTTCCTCATTGATCGTATCGCAGGCATCAATCATTTGATTCATAGTTAATTGATTGACTTGCAGCAAGGGTTTTATGATATCAACAATGCTGTTATAATCCTTTTCCCTGAGGACATTCTTATTCGTTTCAAGGCACACATCGCAGATACCGCAAGGAGAGGTGTTCTGTCCAAAGTATCCTACAAGATACTGGCTTCGGCATTTAGTTTCAGAAGAAGCGTATTCTATCATAGCCAATTGACGCCTTTCCGTCTCTTCCTTTCTTTTCTGGTAATTATCGGGAGAAATCGTTAGGTGATCAGCCTTGACCAATTCACTGATAAAGGTCAATTGGGGCTTATCAGATATTGGGAAATAAGAAATTATACTCATCCTGTCCATTTTATCAAGCATTCCAATTATAACCTTCTCGGTAGTTTCAAGTCGTCTTGCCAGTTCCGCTTCATATATTGGGACAGGTTCAGTGAAGGAACCACCATAAGACCTCTGCATAGTCTTGATGAGGATATCAAATTCAACATTTTCAACCTGGAACTTATAAAGGTCTTGCTTATTTACTGTAAATATGAACCGTGATGCGGTATACATCGCTTCATTGAGGGTAATATAACCCTCTTTCTCAATAAACTTGAGAGCATTAAAGGTCAATACCTGGTTGAAATTATAAGCTTTGGCAAAAGCTGTTATGTCCATATCGAAAACCAGGTCTCTACCGGTTCCGATGGCAAGTTCATAATAATTCCCCAAAGCTTTGTAAACCTGTCGTATAAAATCAATTTCCGGATAATTCAGGTCTAGATTTCGTTGTGAGTCTATGATATCAGCATCATCGTATATAAGCACCGTATATGCTTTCTTTCCATCGCGCCCTGCCCTGCCGGCTTCCTGGAAATAAGCTTCCACCGAGTCGGGAAGGTCCAGATGAACTACTGTTCTTACATCAGCTTTATCAATCCCCATTCCAAAGGCATTGGTGCATACAATGATCCTGGTGTATCCATTAAGCCAGTCATTTTGTCGCTTTTCGCGTTCCTTCGGCATCAGACCTGCATGATAATAATCAGCGCTGATATTATTGTTATTAAGGAATTCAGCAGTTTCACGGGTCTTCTTTCTATTTCTTACATACACAATTCCCTGACCCTGAACTCCTTTAAGGATACGCTGTAGTTTCTGCAGTTTGTTTTCTTCTCTATAGACAACGTACACGAGGTTGGGACGAACAAAACTTCCCTGAAACAGATTCTCCTTGCGGAATGCCAGTTTATCCTGAATGTCCTTCACAACTATAGGCGTGGCAGTAGCAGTAAGAGCCAGTAATGGAATATCAGGAAAGAATGGTCGTATTTCAGCAATTCTAAGATAAGTAGGCCTAAAATCATACCCCCATTGTGATATGCAATGAGCCTCATCAACCACAATCAAACTGATCTTGCAATGACGCAGGATCTCTCTAAAGAATTCAGATACTAAACGCTCAGGGGAGATGTAGAGAAACTTTGTATTTGCATGCAGCACATGATTTATAGCAAGCTCTGTTTCTCTGGTCGACATACCTGAGTAGATTGCCTCAGCAGGTATCTGATGCTTTCGTAATCGTTCAACCTGATCCTTCATCAATGCTATCAAAGGTGTTATTACTAATGTAATACCCTGAAAGTATAATCCCGGAACCTGGAAGCAAATTGATTTCCCGCCTCCGGTTGATAGAAGAGCAAGTGTATCCCGGCCCTCTAGTACTGATTTGATGATATCTTCCTGGAGTGGTCTGAATTTTGAGAATCCCCAATATTTAAATAATATATCATGAATATTCTCTTCAGGCATATCTCTTTACTTGGTTGATTATTCCACGATATAAAATTACATCAAATTAAGGCACAAACATAATAACACATTCCGTTGCACCCATAGGCCTAAAATATTGCGTTTACTTACAATTGAGATTCCATGACAACGATTTCGTCACATCACGCTTTGAATAATTGCCCTATCTTTGCAAGAACAATATACTAATTAAAGAAAACCCTATGTCGAAGCCAATTTTCCTGATAGGTTATATGGGCTGTGGAAAATCAAGCGTTGGTAAGAAACTGGCTAAACGACTTAAATTAGACTTTATTGATATCGACCTTTCCATTGAGCAGATGACGGGAAAAAGTATAGCCCGGATATTTGATCAGGAAGGTGAAGACCAGTTCCGTCAGCTTGAAAGATCAATCCTGGTTTCCTTGTGTTCACGTTCAAATATTGTGGTTGCAACCGGTGGTGGAGCTCCTTGCTTTTTTGATAACATGATGCTGATGAACAAGAGTGGGACAACGGTTTATATAAAGATGCATCCGGCATCACTTACTGATAGGATTCTCTCATCAGACATTGAAAGACCTCTGGTAAGGAAATTTGGAAAAGAAGACATGCCAGTTTATATAGCTCAGCACCTGAAAGAGAGGGAAGTTTTTTATAATACAGCAAAAATTACCATTAAAGGTGAAAACCTCAATATAGAGGAACTTGAGCACCTTATCCGAAATAGACGATAGGCTATTTTCTTACAAGCAGGCAAATATTCTCCACATGATGAGTGTGCGGAAACATATCAATGGGTTGCGTTCCAACAATTTCATATTCGTCAGCCAACAAAGCCACATCCCTGGCCTGAGTAGCAGGATTACAACTAACATAGACAATCCGTTTTGGTGCAGCTCTCAAGATACTTAACACCACTTTTTCATGCATCCCTGCTCTTGGAGGATCAGTTATAATGAGATCAGGACTGCCATGAGTATGAATGAAATCATCGGTAAGCACTTTAACCATATCACCGGCAAAGAATGAAGTATTGGTGATTCCGTTAATGGTTGAATTCACTTCTGCATCTGCCACTGCAGCTTCAACATACTCAATCCCAATTACTTTTGAAGCATTTCGCGCAACAAAGTTGGCAATGGTGCCGGTACCGGTATATAAATCATAAACAACTTCATTACCTGTCAAGCCGGCAAATTCACGGACAAGCCTATACATCTGTTCAGCCTGATGGGCATTTGTCTGATAAAAGGATAACGGTCCAATCCTGAATTTCAGGTCTTCCATCCTGCCGGTAATATAGGGATCCCCCTTATAGAGAACAGTCTCCAGATCACTTATGGTATCATTATGTTTTAAATTTACAACATAGTGCAAAGAAGTTATCTGAGGAAAAGAATCAGCCAAATACGTCATAACATTCTCAATCACATCCATATTATCAGTTCCAAACACCATGATCACCATAAGGTCCTCACCTGCATTGCGGATAATGACATTACGGAGCTCACCTTCAAACTTTCTGATGTTGTAGAATGAATACCCCTTTGACTTTGCAAAACCCCTTAAACCGTTTCTGATGATGTTTGTAGGTTCAGGTTGAAGGTAACATTTATCAATATCAAGAACCCTATCAAACATTCCCGGTATATGAAAGCCCAATGCATCCCTGTTCAGTTCATCAGATTGCGAATCAATCTCCTCAACAGTTAGCCAACGTAAGGAAGAGAATGTATACTCCAGTTTATTACGATAGTAAAATACATTCTCTGATGGAAGAATGGGTAGAATTTCAGGAAACACCAAGTGCCCTATCCGTGAAAAGCTATCCTTCACTTGCTTCTGCTTGTAAAAAAGCTGTTCTTCATACGACATATTCTGCCATCTGCAACCACCGCAAATCCCAAAATGTGAACATAAGGGAACAGTCCTTTTCTCAGAATACTTGCTGAATTTAATGGCTCGCCCTTCATAGAACCTCCTCTTTTTAGAAACGATGCGGACATCACAAACATCACCCGGTACAACAAATGGTATAAAAATAACCATGTCATTGTATCGTGCCACAGCATTTCCCTCTGCTCCTGCATCAAGTATCTCTAGATCTTTTATTATCAGCGGTTCCGTTTTATCTCTTTTTCTCATCTTGTTTTTTTGGAATTGCAAAAGTACAATAATCAGCAATGCCATTTAGTAGGTGGAACCATATGGTGAAGAACCATAAAATGTTATACTTCAGAAATTATTTTGACAAATGAGTGAATCACATATAGCAATTCTGAAGGATTGTTTCAATGAAAACAACACCACGTCACAGAGCAATAAAAAAGGCTGATTCAGATTGAATCAGCCTTTTTTAAAGAATAACAGCAATTAATTCTTGACAATGGTACAATGACCTCCGGAACCTGCCAGGAATAACTTGATAGTGTAATTACCTGCTTCAGCTACAGGAATATTATCACCTCCCGGTGTAAGAGCATTAATATCACCGCCCAGGTTGAGATCCCATGAATCATTTGCTCTGAATTTCATTGAACCGGCAGTAAGGTCTACTGTAATGGTCATGCAATGATTAGCGGCATCCCAGGTCATATTCTGATCTGAGTCCCATCCACCTGGTGTTGCGTCACCAATTAAGCCCCAATGGTTTGCGCTGTAAGTATATGCCCATGGATTACTCAAATCAAGGACGAAATAATAATCAGCTTCCACTGTTACAGGGATATTATCGCCACCGGCTGTAAGCACACCGGCGCTTCCTCCATAATTATAATCCCATGAATGGTTGGCCCTGAATTTAAATTCACCCGGTACTATATGCATTCCACCTGTCCAGGTTCTGAGAGCAGGCTCATACATCAATGGAGTTTCATCATCCCAGCTACTTGGGGTAGCACTGCCTATTACACCCCAGGTAGTAGCAACAGCTGTGTAGGTTAGAGCTGCTGCATTGATATTCAGTTTATAATAACCTGCAGGAGAAATGATATTATCACCGGTTTCCGATAATACACCACTGCCACCACCATAGTTGGGTCCGTCCCAATTTGGCTTAGTGGCTATTTTCCATTGGTTGGATTCATTGGCCATATAAACATACCCCTCAACATTATCCGGTGCAGCTTCAATGCTGCGCACCTGTGGAGAGTTTGCCGGATCCCAATCATTGAATGTATAATCCGGATAACTTGCTGCAACATAGTCGCCCGGCACATACCAGGTTCTGGTTGCAACCAGGGTTGTAAATTCAACATCACTTCCATAAGATACACCTACACTGTTTATTGCATAGGCACGCACATGATAGGTTGTTAATCCTGCCAAACCACTTAGTTTGCTGACGAATTCTCCCATACCTGTACCATCTGCAGTAATGCCGTCAAGTATGGTAGGATTAGCTGTCAAGCCATAGCATAAGCCCTTGGCTGTAACTTCCGAACCACCGTCGTTGGTTACATTACCACCACCTGTAGCAGTGGTACCGGCAATTTCAGTTATTGCAGCCGTAGTCACTGTTGGCAAAACAGGGAGCGTGGTAAAACTAAACTCTTCCCCATAAATTGTTCCTCCTGCACCGGTGGCATATGCACGAACATAGTATGTTGTGGCATAATCCAAACCGCTTAGGATTACATTATAGGTTGCATTATCATCAGCTCCTTCATATTTTACAACATTGTTGGAGATGGTTGGATTAGCCTCGGTATTATAACAAACACCTTTTTCAGTAAAGCCGCCACCTGAAGCTACCACGAATCCAATGACCGTAGCTGAATCAGATTTAACATCCAATACCTGAGAGGTAGACAGTGTCGGGTCCAGTCGAACATCCGAGTTTTCCTTAGTACAAGCTGCGACAACCACTGCCGATGTAATAAGGACTGCCAGTATTTTGAATAAAGACAATTTTTTCATGAAGTTTACTTTTTTAATGTTATGTTTTAAACATTCAAATATCATTATGATTAACCCTGGAAGTATACCTTGCCTATGCTTTTAAATAAATCAAAGAAACAAAGTATACCTCCGGGGATTCAACGTTTTAGTTTTTAACAATAGTGCAAGTTGCCAATTCACCGGCATCACTGAGAATAGTAAGAGTGATTGTATAATTACCAGCAGATGCGATAGGTAAATTCGGCCCATCATGAACAAGGTTATCAGGAGGACCACCAAGGTTCCATGCCCAACCGTCGTTCTTCCTGAATTTTATTTCCCCTGCAACCAGGTCAATTGTTATTGACCATATACCAGTAGCGGGATTGTAATCCATTTTACTATCAGGTGTGTCCCAACCGTTTGGTGTAGCAGAACCAACCAAACCAATCATATAAGGATTGATGGCGTAGGTTAGTGTGTTAGTGTTGGCATCCAGTATATACCAGCCATCAGCATCAGGAGCAATGGCAGGACCTGAGGCAACAAGTGCACCTCCTGCTCCACCATATTCAGTGCCTGAATCGGGATCAGTCAAAGTAAACGGATTTGATGCTTTTAATTTCACATAACCTGAATAAATTCCATTGCCTAATGGTGATTCTACCTTCTGGTCCATTCCTGAATTGTTGAGAACCAGACGTGGCAAACCGTATAGATATACTTCTGCCGTTTTAATGTCAGAGATATATTCAAGTGGTTGTGCGCTTGTTCCTAGAGCACCTGTACCGGCATCTACTACCAAAACAGCCCTGATTCGGAGATCAACAGAAGAGGTGGCATCAGCAGGCAGCTTTTTGAGCAATATACCATTAAGATCACTCACCGTAATCTTGAGCTGCTCAACCTGAACAGAAGTAAGCAGAATTGCTGCATCTACAAAGTTATTGCCTGCAGCACATGCTTCAAGGTAGTAACTGGTAGAAGCTTCAAAGCCAGGATCAACAGGCGTACCTGTAAAGACAAGCGTATCAGTTCCATTCTCTCTAGCCAGAGTTAAATCGGGGATAGTGTTCAGAGTCGGAGCAATGGGATCTTTCAACATTACCGTATTGGTTCCATCTTTCTCACAACTGGTTATCAAACC
>JAEYXG010000067.1 GCA_023428585.1 Bacteroidota bacterium | reverse complement strand
CCATTGAATGGTGTGATCCCCGGCTGGACAGAAGGACTTCAATTGATGAAACCAGGAGCTAAATATATATTATACATACCTTCATCGTTAGCTTATGGTGACAGAGGTACAGGTCCCATTCCAGGTGGTTCAACTTTAATATTTGAAGTGGAACTTATTTCAATCGAGAAGAAGTAATTACAGTAAAGAAATTGGAATTTTAATAGAGCTATTGCCGATTCATAGAAATTATTGAAAATGCATTAGTGCTTGAGTAAAGTTACTCAGGCACTTTTCATCTAATGATGTACATTTTACAATACTTATATGCAGAATTCTGAATCTTTGTTAATAACTTTATCATGTATCAAACTTGAAATACAGTGAATGGTTGATTATATTTGAACAATGGAAGATAAAAAGCAAAAACTTAAAGAAATAGCAAGAAACAGGGTTACTAAAGCAGAAATATTTAACCATGGTAAACTGCCACCCCAGGCTGTTGATCTTGAAGAAGCTGTTTTGGGAGCAATTATGTTAGAAAAGGATGCTCTTGCGTCAATCATTGATATTATTAAACCGGAAGCATTCTACAAAGAATCACATCAGATCATCTTTTCAGCAATTACAAGGCTCTTTGCTAAAACTGAGCCAATTGATATACTTACTGTCACTAATGAACTGAAATTTTCAAATGAACTTGATTCGGCAGGTGGCCCCTTTTATATTGCTCAACTGACAAATAGAGTTGCCTCAGCTGCAAATACTGAGTTTCATACTCGAATTATCATCCAGAAATTTATTCAGCGTGAATTGATCAGAATTTCATCTGAGATAATTCGAGACGCTTATGAAGACACTACTGACGTTTTCAATCTCTTGGACAAAGCTGAAAATGAACTTTTCTCTGTGGGAGAAACCAACTTAAGACGAAACTATACTGATATGCAGTCTCTTATCAGCAGTGCGGTTAAACAGATTGAAGCAGCAAAGAATAATCAAGGAACATTCAGTGGCGTTGGTTCCGGATTTACTGAACTTGACCGGGTTACTTCTGGTTGGCAACCTTCAGATCTAATAGTCATTGCTGCGCGACCCGGCATGGGAAAAACAGCATTCGTCCTTACAGTAGCCAGAAACGCTGCGCTCGACTTTAATAAACCTGTGGCTATCTTCTCGCTTGAAATGTCATCCATTCAATTAGTCACCCGTCTCATCTCTGCTGAAGCACAATTACCCGGCGATAAACTCCGTAAGGGTGATTTAATCTCACATGAATGGGAACAACTCAATGCTAAAATAAAAAATCTTGTTAATGCTCCAATTTACATTGATGATACCCCATCACTCTCTATATTTGAATTGAGAGCTAAAGCCAGAAGATTAAAAGCTCAGCATAAAATTGAAATGCTGATAATTGATTATATACAACTTATGTCTGGTGGAATTGAGAGAAGCAATGGAAATAGAGAACAGGAAATAAGCAATATTTCAAGGTCACTAAAAAGTCTTGCCAAAGAGTTGAATATCCCAGTCATTGCACTTTCTCAATTGAACAGATCAGTTGAAGCGCGTCCCAGCAAGAAGCCCCTACTCTCCGATTTAAGAGAATCAGGTGCTATAGAACAAGATGCTGATATGGTTTTATTCATTTATCGACCCGAATATTATCAACAAGATAAAGGACAAGAAGGTGAAAATCTTCAGGGAGTAGCTGAAATAAGCATAGCAAAACATAGAAATGGGGCACTTAAAGACATCCAACTTAAATTCATAAGCAGATACGCAAAATTTGTTGATCCTGATACAAATGACAACTTCTTTCCAGGATTAATGGCTCCCAATTCAAATTTTGTTACAGTGCAGTCCAGTATGAACGATGATGTCGATCTTAACATTCTTGATGAAGACAATAAACCCACCTTCTAATTGCCCGAAATGTAACAAATAGGATTCCTTCTGCGTTAATACTAATTATTAGATTGCCTATGAAAAAATTGCTTTTTACCATTTGCCTTCTACTCATAATAATTAAAGTTAACGCTGCATTTATTCTTATTCCAATGGATAAGCAGCAGAAAAATCACCTCAAGGCCTATGGATTAACATATTGGGTGCTTCAGCAACAAGTTGACGTAAGTTGGTTGCTAAATTATCGGGGAGGCAGCTTCATGTTTAAACATCATCCTACATTGGAAGGAGAATGTGTAGTTAGAGGTATTTCCTATGAGATCATTGCTGATGTGCAACAAAATGCCATACTTATTGAAATAGCTGATCCACAATCCAATATGGATGAAATGAAGCTTCAGAAGGCTCCTAAAATTGCCGTTTATACTCCGAAGAACAAACTTCCATGGGATGATGCGGTTACACTGGCATTAACGTATGCAGAAGTTCCTTATGATGTAGTTTATGACGAAGATGTAATCAATGGAGCCCTCCCACTCTACGATTGGCTGCATCTTCATCATGAAGACTTTACCGGTCAATATGGCAAATTCTGGTCAGCATACAAAACTGCTCAGTGGTATATTGATGATGTCAGAGCGACTGAGGCTATGGCCGCCAAATTAGGCTATTCTAAAGTATCTGAGCTTAAGCTTACCGTTGCCAATAAAATCAAAGAATTTACTGCAGGTGGTGGTTATCTTTTCGCAATGTGCTCAGCACCTGACAGCTATGATGTAGCTTTGGCAGCTGAAAGTATTGATATTTGTGATGTCATGTTTGATGGAGATGGCACATCACACGATGCTAACGATCATTTAAATTACGACAATTGTTTTGCATTTACCGACTTCAGTGTAGTGCTGAATCCCTATGAATATGAAATTTCCAATATTGACGTTACCACTACACGAAGAATTGGTATGACTGATGATTTCTTTACCTTATTTGAATTCTCGGCCAAATGGGATCCTGTACCAACGATGTTAACTCAGAACCATGAACAAGTAATTAAAGGATTCATGGGTCAAACTACAGCCTTTAATAAGAGATTCGTCAAGCCAAATGTAATTATCATGGGTGAAAACAAGTCGGCTAATGAAGCAAGGTATATTCATAGTCCTTATGGTAAAGGCACTTGGACATTCTATGGTGGGCATGACCCTGAGGATTATCAGCATCTTGTAGGTGATCCCCCTACTGATCTAAATCTGTATCCTAATTCTCCAGGCTATCGACTAATTCTCAATAACGTACTGTTCCCTGCTGCTAAAAAGAAAAAACAAAAAACCTGATGCTTAATCAAACGTCTTGCTCCCATTCTTCAAGATATAACTCATCTCTCCATTGCTATAGGTCAATATTTAATAACTTCTTTTTTACAACTTGTATTGTAATCCTGCTGATATTGTATGCCACAAGTGCAGTTGCTCAAAAAAGATACTCAATAAGTGGATACGTCAAAGAAAGTGGAAGCAGTGAGTTATTACCGGGTGTGAATATTTATATTGCAGAATTAAAAGCAGGCACTATTACTAACAATTATGGATTCTATTCTATCTCACTTCCTCAAGGTGAATACATAATTCAATATTCGTATGCAGGGTTTGAGCCTGTCATTAAGAATGTGAATTTGATCTCCAATCTATTTCTTGACATAAACCTATCAGGAATAACACTGCAGGAAGTAGTAATCTCCGGTGAGAAAGGTGAAAAAGAAAGTGAGAATAATAAAATCAGCGTAATAACTCTTCCGGTAAAACAAATACAAAAAATACCCGGTTTGCTTGGCGAAAAGGATGTATTCAAAGCTTTGCAATTAATGCCTGGAGTACAAAAGGGATCAGAAGGCAATAGTGGTTTATATGTAAGAGGTGGTGGGCCTGATCAGAACCTTATCATACTTGATGATGCTCCTGTCTATAATGCAAATCATTTATTTGGTTTCTTTTCAATATTTAATGGTGATGCATTAAAGAGTGTAGAATTGATTAAAGGCGGTTTCCCTGCCCGTTTTGGCGGCAGACTTTCTTCCGTTGTTGAAATGACTATGAAAGATGGTAACAAACAAAAGCTTTCCGGCGAAGCAGGGATTGGATTAATCTCTTCTAGAATATTGATTGAAGGCCCTTTAAAGAAGGATGTATCTTCATTTATCGTCTCCGGTCGTCGAACATATATTGATGCTCTTACTCGTCCTTTCATGAATAGTTCTGAAAAAGGAGGATATTACTTCTATGACCTTAACGCAAAATTGAATTATGACTTCGGAGCACGAAACCGTTTATTTGTTAGCGGATATTTCGGAAGAGATAAATTCAATGTTGTTACCAGATATCAACAAAATGAAAAGCAGGAAGGAGGTCTTTATTGGCAATATTCAACTGCTACCTTAAGGTGGAACCATATTTTTGGTTCAAGGATTTTTGCAAATACTTCATTTATTTATAGCAGATATAACCTTAAAATATTCAATTATGTAGAGGAAGATCAAGAATCATATTCCCTTGAATATCTTTCAGGCATCCGAGATCTTGCCCTAAAATACGACCTTGAATACAACGTTACACCTAATTATAATCTCAGAATTGGAACTAATTTGGTTAACCATCGCTTCGCACCAAGTGCATTGGTCGAAAAGGATAAATCTGCCCTGATTTATAAAAATAACAAGACTTTATATGAATCTTTTGAAGGAGGACTTTATTCTGAAAACAGAGTCACATTAGGTGAAAGTTTCAAAGCTAATGCAGGTATTAGA
>JAEYXG010000054.1 GCA_023428585.1 Bacteroidota bacterium | reverse complement strand
GAACATGAGACTTCCATAATCTACTACACCTGTCGTGTCCTCCAACTCACTGCGGCCCCCAAAGGTTGTTTCGCCAATGGCAACCTGATATTCATTCATAAAGCCTATTACCTGATAAGTATGGCTGGCCTGAGGTATCTGTCCCAACGGTTTGGCCGTACCCCTATCATAAAGGGTTACCATGGTGCCTTCAGGCCAATCGGCTGCAGCGCGCCAATAAAGTTCACCATATCGTACATGAGAATCGGCTGCATAGCTAATCATCGTTGAGCCATCAACAGAAGCTCCTTTGGTAACAAGGTAGTTTGTGCATGCTGTAACTGTATTGATGCCTAAACCTATTACTCCGGCAATTAGCACACTAAGTTTCCATTTCATATCCTGAAGTTTTATTTTAAGTAAGAAATATACTTGATTGATTGATAGCTGTTTATTAGTATCCGGAGAGTTAACATACCGAAACTTCCTCTTCTCAATCAGATGGCTAAAATACAACAGAGTTACGAATAAAACCACTTTTTCCCTACTCAAGTTTCGCAGGCCAAACCTTGCACAAAACATCAATATACCTTATCATTGCACTGAACTTATCATACACACTCCATGATCAATACACACGATGCAACCCTTAGCCGGATTGCCATCCACAAAACAGGCAATTCAGGAAAAGATGAAGGTATGCGCATCTCAGCATCTGAACTGCACTTAAGGGAAGAAGTAAAGGAGCTCTTAACCAAATACTTCCTCTCGCCATTCGCTAAGAACGAATACTTCAACCTATTTCATGAGAGTGATCTCCAGCTGAACGAAGTCTATCATTACGCTACATCCATTTTTGAGCATCCAAGCAGCCTTTATATAAATTCAGTAAATTTTGCCAAGCATCTGTATGCTAAGTCTACTCATCCCATGATTAAGCCGGGGGAGTTGTATGTCGCCTACTTCAACAACCTCCTATTGGATGGCGAAGAGGTTGATGCTATTGGTTTGTTTAAATCTGAATCACGGGAAACATTCCTAAAAGTATACCCTGTTGATGACAACTACAGTGTAGACCGTGAAGATGGCATCAACATAAATAAGCTGGAAAAAGGCTGTCTCATATTCAATACTGAAGCTGAATATGGGTACGTTTGCGCTGTAATCGATAACACAAACAAAAACGCCGATACCCATTACTGGTTTGATGAATTCCTGAAACTGAGGGAAAGGGATGACGATTACCATCAAACACGCGAAACACTTGACCTGTGCAGGAAATTCGTGAATGAGAAGTTGCCTGAGGATTTTGATACTGATAGACCCCAACAGGCTGAAATGCTTAATAAATCGATGAAATTCTTTAAAGAAAATGAGAATTTTGTAATGGAAGAGTTCGTGTCGGAAGTATTCGCCGAAAAAGACGTGATTGAATCATTCCATGAATACCGCAAGGACTTTGAATCAGAGCGCCAAACCAAGATTCAGGACGACTTTGATATCTCAGGACAGGCAGTTAGAAAGCAGTCAAGGGTATTCAAGAGCATACTTAAGCTCGATAAGAACTTCCACATATACATTCATGGCAACAGGGATAATATTGAGAAGGGATTCGATCAGGAAAGGAATATGCACTTTTATAAGGTATTCTTCGATGAAGAGACTTAAAATTCCTTACCAACACACTGCTTCTGAATAATCAGGTACAACAATCATTGTTTGCTATGAAATATGTTTTTTTGTTAATCGTGGGATGCATTCTGCTTATCTCAAACGCTTCCCCTGCTCAGGTAAAACCATCCAAGTATCCTGTAAATGGCTATCTTATTACACTTTTAGGTGATACTATTTATGGAAATCTCAAGGATAAGGACCAAATGTATCTTCATTACAGAGATGCTTCCGGCAAGAAAAAAGTATATACCCCTTCCAAGATCAGAAGCTATTCACTGAACAATCAGGAATATACTCCACAGTATCTGGAAAATCTTGATAAAAAGCGCTTTGTGGCAGTGGTAGTCAAAGGCAACCACAATCTATATCTTTACAATGATGGTTCTAATCCGGGAATGTTTTTTGGTTCAACGTATATGTCACCCTTTGCCGGCCTTGCAGTTGGAGTAGCAGGTGGATTGGCAGAAGGTGTTTTTGATGTATATAACAGCGGGTTTTATATCACTAAACCGGGAAATGACAAACTCTACTCCATTCCGTCAACTGACCGCCTTATCACTCAATTTTTTGAACAACTTTTTGGTGGTTTACCTGATGTGGACAGGCAAAGATGCGAGAAACTAATTTATTGTATACAAGATATTGTAAAGAAATTAAACTCTGAAAGTAAATGAAGCAGTTCCAATCCAGTACTTCTAAAATAGAATTACACTTTCGTCTTCTAAGCTTAATAATCCTGTTGAGCTTAAACACCGTTTATGCCCAAAACAGCAGCTTAAATCCTGTTCAGTACGTTAATCCCTTGATTGGAACCGCCAGCGATTTTTCCCTTTCTAATGGCAATACATACCCTGCCATTGGTTTGCCCTTTGGAATGAATTACTGGACACCACAGACCGCTAAGAATGGAGATGGGTGGCAATATAATTATTCGGCTAAAAAGATCACAGGTTTCAAGCAAACACACCAGCCAAGTCCGTGGATCAATGATTA
>JAEYXG010000038.1 GCA_023428585.1 Bacteroidota bacterium | reverse complement strand
CTATATACTGGATTTTTATCTTTTTTAGTGCAGCCGGAAATATCAGCCAATGTTATTTTTACAACTGATACAATTTTCTCAGATAGATATAGAATTCCACGTGGTAGCACTGGCATTTTTAAGGAAGCAGGCTTATTGGTTTTTCTTGATAGTGTTTTGCTTGATCAGGGATTATTTCCTAACTTTTGGTTTCATCTGAAGAACCAGCCTAATGGAACAACCAATCAACAGGTTTTTGACAACATTGCCATCGCAAGTTCAAAAGCAACAGAATTGAACTTAAAGGGATTCTTCACAGACCTATTAAGATTTGATCTTTCGGCCAGTGCGATTAATGAAATTTCGCAATTTCCTGAACCTATGGGAAGCTCTCTGATTAAAGATATCGGAAACTTCAATCTTGCTGGTCGTGAGAGTGACATAGTAGTTCTTACTTCGGCTATTAAGCCAAAAGGTTTAAATCTTCATTACCGGCTTCTCGTAAATCATGGAGACGAAATCGTATTCGAAGACTCAACTACTAATATCTGTTATCAACTACCTATCAATGAATGTTTCAGCACTTGCGTTGATTCAGAAGACCGAATACTTACCATACAATCAATCCAGGATAATCAACTTGTTGACAGTTACACAATAAATTTGCACTATTGGGATACAATTTCAACTACTGGAAATGTAATCCAGTTTGCACACGACTCTTTTCTGGGTTCCTACATGGGCACAGGTTCTTCTTCCATTAATCTTGAGGACAATTCAATTAAAATTTCATCAACTGGAACGATTCTAGATGATAATCGTATTGAATATCCGTTCAGGGACATAAAAGGACATGCTTATAAATACTCGGCACTTGTAAAAACCAGTTTAAACGGGTATGTTACGATAGGGATAGGTTCAATATATGGTCCTTCTTACACACCTCCATTTACTTCCAGTGATACTTCATTGTTTACAAAGATTGAAGGTGTTTACTTTCAAGCTTTACCTGACTCTTTTTACACTCAACCAAGCGGCGAACATAAATTCTTTTTCAATCTGGTTAACGAAGGAGGCTTTGGCCCCCAATATGCTATCATAAAAGATGTCCAGTTTATTGATGTTAATTTAGATGAAGTGCTATGGAATCTCATGCCCGTTAAACCAATCATAACAATAAGCAAGGACACACTAATTTCAGATCACACTTCAGGAAATCAATGGTATTTGAACGGAAATATAATTCAAGATGCCATAGCGCAGACATATAAGCCAAAAGAATCAGGGACTTACACTCTTACAGTCACAAATGGAGACTGTATAAGCGAAATTTCAGACCCTGTTGATTTTGCAATTAATTCGATACCTGAAGATTTGCAAAAAGGTATAACTTATTACCCAAATCCTGCTAAAAACAAATTAACTGTCAAAGGGCTGCCACCAACTTCAAAGATAACAGTCTATAATTTGATGGGTAAAGTAATGATGGAAGTTGATACTAAAGGATCGGAGACCGAGATAGATTTATTCAGTTACAAACCAGGTGCTTACTTCCTAAAAATCATATCGAAGGAAGAAATCCAAACCTTCAAATTCATCAAAGAGTAGGAGTTAGGCTCTTCCAAAAATTCACCAATCACTCTTAATGTGCCCTCGAAAAATCGATATATATTGTCATAGATGCAATTTTTGTCAAATTGCAACAGAATTGACACAGGGTTGGATTGACTAGTTGAATTAGGAATGCTGTAAATCGTCAGCTAAATGTTTACCAGCAGATTCATTCAAGCGCTGATCAATAAAGAAACTTATTTAAAGAGGTGGGTCAATATTAATGCAATTTACAATTAAATTGACTTGGTGCATAAACAGGCTTGTAGAATGGTGGGTCAACATGCTCCGGAATCGACAACGTTCTAATAATTCTCCTAATTCTTCCTGTTCAGAATTATCAGTGCAGCTATGACTCCCGGAATCCAGCCTGCAAGTGTTAATAGCAACACAATTAGAACAGAACCACATCCGTAATCAATTACTGCGAGGGGTGGAAATATTATGGCTAAGATTACTCTAAGGCAGGACATGCTGTTTGTGCTTTATTCCGGTTGATAAATCCATTGACTTTAGTTCCTTTCAAATATACTGCGAAAATCTAATATGGATATTGATTTCCCGAGACAATACTTGTTCCCGAAAACTCGTGTCAGGTTCCGATTTATTGGGGACTCGTAACAGACTTATTTTTGAATTCTTAATTTTCTAACCTCCAAAATTAGTATATTTGATGTAAGTCATTATTTTATTGCCTCAAAGATGAAATTAGTTATTGGAAGTATTGTGCAGTATTGCTTTGCGGATTTTTCATGAGTAGCGAATGTTGGTGAATCAGATGTGATTTGGAACAACTTTCTGAATTTGAATATTTTTCGAAAACCTTTCAAGAATGGATAAAAACATAAATGAATCAATTGACGAAATTACCATAGAAGAATGGCAGAATATTTTTGAATTAATTCCTGAGATTGAACAAACTGAGAATTTTGGACAAATAATTCCTCTTCAAAAAGTATCTGATAACTTTTCAATTTATAATGGTTTTGAAACTGCAAGTGTAGTAACTGAATTTATTAAACGTGCGTATGATAACAACATTATGATCGGTTTTGATTGGATGCATTGGGAAGAGGGAAGAAAAATAGTAGAATCGGAAACAAAGGACTTTTCAGGTGTGGATAAGTATACATTGTGTAAATTACTAATTGCTCATGTTCGAAATGACCGGTTTTGTGATGGTTGGCTGATCAGTTGCTTTGCGGATGATATAATTCTTAATATTTTAAAGGAACTTAGAGAAATAATACAAACAAAAGACTAAAATACCTGTGGTATCACCCGGTCATAAAACATGCCAATGACAGTGGGTAGTAAATTTTTATTCCCTCCTCTCTCACCTGTATGACCCCGTCATTTCGACGCCAGGAGAAATCTCATCCTGCGAGTAATAGCCTCCATGGAGGTAATCTGAACAAAGAACCAAGAACAAAAAACCAAGAACAAAAATGAGCTCACAGAATCTATTTGTCTATTTCCAGGTTTTTCAGTGGATTCTCCATCTTATCGGATGAAACAATGACATTCCCAAAGAGTCCTACTCCAATAATTTTGGGTTTGCCATCAATGTTCATTTTTGTAAGGGAAAATAAAATGTAGTTGTCAACACTAACAGCCTGTTCTATATAGGCATCAAGAAGGTAACCGGATATAAGGCCTTCAAATATGTTTTCAACATCTGAATTTCCACTTGGATCAAGGATAAGTGCCCTGACTTCATCCTTTACGGCTTCTTCGTGCTTTTCTTTGTTGGGATTGGTAATTACAGCAATTACTGCTATTGCGAATAGAATTAACCAGGTTGGGATTTTCATGAGTCAGCATTTGATTATCGTAAAAGTATAAAGAAATCATGATTAACTACATTGTTTTAATCCTATATATAGAACCACCGGCACCTTTTAAATGATTCACCTCTGCCCCGACAGTAATTTGAATAAGTAATAATCCTTCATGCTTTGTGATGATAGACCATATTGTAATTCAATTACTTGGTACTGGGCATGGATGGGATCATGTTG
>JAEYXG010000003.1 GCA_023428585.1 Bacteroidota bacterium | reverse complement strand
GGCTTTGATTGGGAATTTTTCATCACTCAGCAAGAAATCATTGATTGAGGGTATCAGGAACACAATTGTAAATACCGGACTACAAGGACGCTGGCAAATTCTAGGCAAAGACCCCCTCACAATCTGTAATATCGGTCATAATACCCATGGTTTGGTATATGTGGTTAAACAAATCAAAGATCAGAACTTCAACCGTTTACATTTTGTTTTAGGCGTTGTAAACGATAAGGATGTTTCGGGAATCCTGTCATTGTTACCGGCTGATGCAACCTATTATTTCTGCAAGGCCAACATACCCCGCGGCCTCGATTCTTCTGAATTAAAAAGAATGGCCAATGAATCAGGCCTTAAGGGGTATGATTGCGAAACTGTGCAGGAAGCCTATGAGGCTGCATTAAAAAATGCAACGGTAAATGACCTTATTTTCATTGGAGGAAGTGCATTTGTTGTCGCAGAAATACTACCACTTGTCTCGAACCATTCCAATTAAATGGTTCTACTCTCATTAATCAGAACATTTAAGCTTGCTTCATTTCATATTTCCTGCTGATAGTATCCTTCAACACAAATTTGAACCAAATACTGCATCAGCACCAACAATTGATCAAGTTCAAAAGTAATACCATACTTTGAAAAGCAGCTTCCGAACTCGCTTCAAAAGGAATATTACTGGATGATTCATTGACTATTTCTGTACATATCCTGTACATATCCTGTACATGTGCTGTACATGTCTGTACATACTTTGTATAGTTCATCTAGAGCGAATACATTATTTATGATAGACCAGAGAAAATTAATCACTAATGATGCATGAACACATGCATACAATGAATTATGGGTATCCTACCCGACTATCGGATATGACACCGGAATAAATGACAATGAAATTAGAAAAAGAGGAAAGTAGATTTAAAGCAATCCACTGTTTATTCAGGGTATTTCCTTAACCACCGGTTATGAGATGAATGACCGCAACATCATCACCCTCCTTTATCTGAAGTGAATCATACTCATGCCTTTTGATTACCCTGCCGTTTATCTTTATTACAAGCATCTTCCAGGTAAAATTCTTCAGTTTGAGAAGTTCATTTACAGTAATATTATCCGTTTCGATGGTTTCGTTGCGATTATTAAGCAATATTTTCATGCCTGATCCTCAAATTTTGACATTAGTATTTCAAAAGCCTCATTGGCTTCCATATTGGAAACGATGCCTACACGTGGTGCTGTAAGGGGATTATCTACCGATACTTCAGATTTTTGGTCGCCACAAACAATGAGATTACCTGAGCGGTAAACCTTGAGCATATCAGTTTTACCATAACCAGCCAATCCAATGCCGCAAACCAACGGCTTGCCCGGTAAATGATTTACAACCGACTCAATGATCATTTGTTTCATCTCAGCTTTATCAAAGGCTTCAACAATCACATCACACCCGGCAAAAAGTTCAATTACATCTGAAGAGCAAAGTTTCAGGTCGAAAGGCTTCACTATGATTGAGGGGTCAATTCTGAGTATATTATCACGCAGTGCATGTACTTTCAGTTTGTTTACCTGATCGAGAAAGTAATATTGCCGCTCCAGATTTTCAATGGTAACAATATCAAAATCGGCTATAATAAACTTACCTATTCCTGCTCTTGCAAGGCTTATGGCACAATTTGATCCCAGTCCTCCACAACCGGCTATACCAACAGTGCACTTTTTTAAATATTTCCTGACTTTTTCCTGATAAGTCAATTCCATTTTATAAATTGAAATCGTGGTTAGTAAAATCGTGCTAATATACAAAATATAAATCTGCAGGAAGCATCTGCGCCAGTCTGCTTAATTTCTGGTACACTTTGCCTCTTAGTTATGAACAGGTTTGCATATCGCTATTTTTCAGCCATAAAGGTATTTCTACACTAAAACTCATTACCTTTGTGAACCAACAAACAATAGATTCAGCAATACTTACAAAAAAAATTAAAATATAAACAGTTATGGATCTTGATGCTGTAAAAAAAACACTCAATCTATTAAAAGATTACAAGTACACGTGGGCACCCATAGAGCGGGGCTACAATAACCGTACACTTTACATTAACGTGGGCGACCAAAGGATTGTTGAAAAGCCGGTTTCACAACAGATGAAGGAGAAATTCATTGGCGGAAAAGGTTTTGGCTTAAGGCTCTTGTGGGATGGCACCAAGCCTGATACCCGCTGGAACGATCCTGATAATGAAATAGTCATTGCCAGTGGTCCAATTTGCGGTATTACACAATACTCAGGTACCGGCAAGTCATTGCTCGTGACTATTTCACCTCAAACAGATTCCGTAATGGATTCCAATGTAGGTGGTTTCTTCGGCCCGTTCTTTAAATTTGCCGGCTTTGACGCACTGGAATTACAGGGTAAGGCTGAGAAAGATGTTATTATCTATATAGATGGCAGAAACCATAGGATCAGCATCTTTGAGGATCCCGGACTTGCTGTTGATACCCACATTCTTGCCGAACAACTTACGGAAATATTCGCTGATGATGAAAAGGATGCCAGGAACATTGGTATCGTTTCCACCGGTGCAGCTGCAGAACACTCATTGATGGGCATGATCAACTTTACATTCTATGATGTAAAAAGAAAAAAAATCAGGCTGAAACAGGCCGGCCGCGGGGGTATCGGTACCGTTATGCGTGATAAGAAGATAAAGGCCATTGTCGCTCATACCGGCGGCGTTACGGGAAACCTCAATAATGTTGCCGACATGAAGGCCATTCAGGAACGCGGAAGTCGCTATAATAAGGAAATACGTGATCTGGATGATATTCAATGCCAGATGAGAAAGAAAGGAACGGCCAACATTGTGAATGTCATGAATGATTATGACTTGCTGCCCACCCATAATTTCAAATTTGGCAGTCACATGGATGGAATTAAAATCCATAGTGACATATTGCGCGACAAGTATTTTACCTTGGGGATACCCGATGGTTGCTGGATTGGCTGTAGTATGTCGTGTGCCAAGGGTGTTGATGACTTTGAACTGAAAACAGGGCCCTATAAAGGTCAGAAAGTTATTGTTGACGGGCCGGAATATGAAACGGCGGCAGGACTTGGCTCTAACTTAGGCATATTTGATTATGATGCCATAATTGAAGCAAATTTCTATTGCGATACTTATGGTGTATGCACCATTACCTGGGGCACAACCGTTGCTTTCATCATGGAGTGCTACGAAAATGGCATTCTTAATAAAGAAAGAACAGGCGGTCTGGAACTTAATTTCGGCAACAAGGATGCTGCCTTGGAATTGCTTCATCAATTAGCAAGAGGAGAAGGATTTGGGAAAATTGCAGGTACCGGAGTGCATCGCATGAAAGCTTACTTCATAGAGAATTTTGGCGCTGACGCTGATTTCCTCAATGATATTGGCATGGAAAACAAGGGACTGGAATATTCACAATATGTTTCAAAGGAATCTCTGGCTCAGCAGGGCGGCTATGCCATGACCAACAAGGGCCCTCAGCACGATGAAGCATGGCTTATTTTCATGGATATGGTAAATAACCAATTGCCTAGCTTTGAAGCCAAAGCCGAAGCACTGCATTACTTCCCCATGTTCAGAACTTGGTTCGGTTTGCAGGGATTATGCAAACTGCCCTGGAATGACGTTACTCCTGTAGGAAATAAAGATACCGATGAACCGGCAAAGGTTCCGGAACATGTTGATAACTATGTAACCATTTACAATGCCGTTACCGGAAGCAATATCGATAAGCACGAATTGATCCGCCAATCAGAAAGAGTTTATAATTTCCAAAGGGTATTTAATATCCGCAGGGGCTATGGTCTCAGGAAACACGATGCCCAGCCATATCGTGCTGCCGGGCCCGTGACTGAAGAAGAATACCTGTCACGTCAGGAACGCTATGATAAGCAGCTAATTGACGAGCAGGGTATGGATCCTTCTACCATGACACTGAAAGAAAAAATGGAAGCAACCAGAAGATACCGCGAAAATCGCTATGAACAGCTTTTAAATGCCGTTTATACCAGGAGAGGCTGGAATCTCAATGGTGTTCCTAAGATTGAACATCTTAAGGAAATCGGCATGGATCTGCCTGAGCTTATCAGCGTTGTTGCACCTCTACAATAGGTTTTTATCGGCAATATCCAAACCTGATAACAAATCCATTTTTACGTAATAATAAATAGAGAGACTAGTATAACGCTAGTCTCTCTATATTTTTATGGGTTAAGAATGCCATCCCTTGAATTCATTGTCCATTCAACGGCATTTTAGTTTTATTAATTACTTCGTATCACTCACATTTGGTATATCCTGCTTTACTGTTTCATCGCTGCAGCGATCCATTTTCATAAATGGGTATTTGAAATCAGTTGGTGGGCGCAGGGTTTCTTTTATGGTGCGTGGGCTAACCCAACGAAGGAGGTTAAGATAACTGCCTGCCTTGTCATTGGTGCCAGATTGACGGGAACCTCCAAAAGGTTGCTGACCAACAACAGCCCCTGTAGGTTTGTCATTATAGTATAAATTACCGGCCGAGTATTTTAAGGCTCTGCTTGTTTGATCCAACACATGGCGATCGTGCGCAAAGATTGAACCTGTAAGTCCATAAGGGGAGGTTTCATCAACCAATTTTACCGTTTCCATATAATCTTTATCCTTGTATACAAAAACAGTAAGAACAGGTCCGAATATCTCTTCCTCCATGGTAACATAGTGAGGATTGGATGCCAATATTACGGTTGGTTCAATGAAATAACCCTTTGATTTATCACCGCTACCACCAAATATCACCTCAGCTTCATTTGATTTCCTTGCATTGTCAATATAACCCATAATCCTGTCCCAGGCACTTTCCTCTATCACCGCATTCATGAAATTGCCAAAGTCACGTACATCTCCCATCTTCACCTGTGAAAGCATATCACCCACTCTCTCTTTAACTTTAGGCCAAAGGCTTTCAGGAATGTAGGCTCTTGAAGAAGCCGAGCATTTCTGCCCCTGATATTCAAATGAGCCTCTTACGAGGGCGGTTGCAATTTCATCCACTTGAGCTGATGGATGCACGAGGATAAAGTCCTTGCCACCGGTTTCACCTACAATCTTCGGGTATGATTTATACTTGTGAAGGTTCTTACCCGTGAGTTGCCAAAGGTGGTTAAAAGTGCCATTTGAACCGGTAAAGTGGAGTCCCGCAAAACTGCGATGCCCAAAAGCTGCATTCCCAACCACTGAACCTGATCCCGGTACAAAATTAATTACACCATCAGGCAATCCTGCCTCTTTGAATATCTCCATCAACACATAGTTGGAGAGTACTGATGTTGATGCCGGCTTCCAAAGTGCCGTATTGCCCATTACTACCGGCGACATATTCAGATTTGAGGCAATGGATGTGAAATTGAACGGGGTAATGGAGAAAATAAATCCTTCCAATGGCCGATATTCAATTCTGTTGATGATTCCGGGATCGGAATGAGGCTGCTCATTGTATATATCTGATATATAATGAGCATTGAATCGCAGAAAATCAATAGTTTCACAGGCACTGTCAATCTCTGCCTGATAAGCATTCTTGCTTTGTCCTAGCATGGATGCTGCATTAAGACGCGCCCTGTACTTTGTTGAAATCAGCTCCGCAATCTTGAGTGATACCGACAACCGTTCAACCCATGACACGGATTCCCACTCCTTATGTGCCTTCAATGCGGCTTCAACGGCTTCATTAACCTCTTTTGCCGATGCTTTGTGATATTTCCCCAATACATGCCCATGATCATGTGGCATTACAATTGGAGATGTGTCGCCTGTTCTCACCTCTTTGCCCCCTATAATAAGAGGAATATCAAGTTGAATTGACGAAAGGGTGTCGAGCTCAGCCTGTAGCTCCTTTCGCTCCCTGGAACCGGGAGAATAATTCTTCACCGGCTCATTCTTGGGATATTCAAAGGCAAATGCTGCGTTGTTCATATTGCTATTTTGTTAAATAAACGTGTGATCTGATACTTATTTTCGCACCATAAACAGGCCCGTTGTAGATTTGTTCATACCTTTAGACTATGGTTTATTAATTGAAAACTATCATTATTCTGATGAAATATTTTATAATAACCGGCACAAGTTCCGGATTGGGTGAAGCGCTGGCAAAATGCGTCATTGAAGAACAACATAAGGTATTTTGCATCTCCCGTAGAATGAATAACAGCCTGAAGGAGCTTGCATCGCAAAATAAAACCCTATTATGGTACTATGAACACGACCTTAATGAGCTGAATAGTATTCATGTCCTGATGGATGAAATATTCTCCTGCATTGATCCGGAGGTTGCTGGTGAAATAACCCTTATCAATAATGCCGGAGTAGTAGAACCAGTAAAATTCCTGGGCAATCACTCAACTGAGGAGATAACAGCTCATATTTCAATTAATCTGACCGCTCCCTTCATTCTTTCCAATGAATTTATTAGCAAATGTGAAAGATTCCATTGCAAAAAGAATATTATCAACATAAGCAGCGGTGCTGCTCATAATGCTTATGCCGGCTGGACCCTCTATTGTTCCACTAAAGCAGCTCTTGATATGTTGACCAGAACAATTGGCCTTGAACAAAAAAACAAAGACTTTCCTGTAAGGGCACTGTCAATAGCACCCGGAATAGTAAACACCAAAATGCAGGAGAAACTGCGTGAGGCAACAGTTAAGGATTTTCCAATGAAACAGAAGTTTGAGGAGCTGCACCAGCAAAACAGACTGACCGCCCCCGGTGCCGCCGCCACTGGCATATTACAGATGGTGAGTGACTATACCATAAAAGGAGGATCAATTGTTGATCTTCGCAAAGCTACAACCAAATAATGCCGGCTTAGTACAACAGATGAATTGGAAAAGAGTGCCTAAGCCAACCCGCATCAGAATAGGATGTATCTATTCTCTTCAGAAAAAGCAACACTATTTAATTTTAACTTTGTAAATTAACTTTAACCACTTCAAAAATGAATGTATTTGATCAATTTCAGCTGAATTATAAAATATGGTTCAGTGATAAAGACGGAAAAGGAATAATGGGTGATGGGAAATGGTTAATTCTCAAAACGATCGATGAAACAGGATCATTGAAAGCCGCCTGTAAGAAGCTTGAAATCACCTATCGTCGAACATGGAATGATTTAAGGCAAATTGAAAAGTCAGTAGGCAAGCCACTATTGGAAAGTACGCGTGGCGGTGCTGATGGAGGCAGCATGAAACTCACCCCCACAGGTAAAAAACTAATTCAGGCTTTTGATAACTTTCATTCGAAAGTTGACAATCTGATGCAGGACCACTTTGACAAAATGCTCAATGAATTAAATGACAATTAATCCATGAAACGAATACCCGGAATCTTATTGATACTATTCATATTACTGCAAGCGTGCAGGCAGAATTCTCCCGTAGAAAACAAAGGCCTGCAGGGTGATCTGATAATTTTTCATGCCGGGAGCCTAAGCGTTCCAATAAAAGCACTCGCTGATTCCTTCAATGTCCTTCATCCTAACCTCAATATAAAACCAGAATCAGCAGGCAGTATTACCTGTATAAGGAAAATTACCGAGCTAGACAGGGATTGTGATATCCTTGCCTCGTCAGATGCAGTATTGATTGACAAGATGATGATTCCCAAATTTACTGATTGGAATCTGGAATTTGCTGTTAATGAGATCGCCATTGTCTACCATCCCAGCTCAAAAATGGCGAATGAGATCAATAAAGACAACTGGGCTGATATCCTGCAAAGGGAGGATATCATAATTGGTAGAGCTGATCCTAACAGTGATCCATGTGGATATCGGACAGTACTATCATTGAAACTTGCAGAAAAACAGTTGAACAAACCTGGCCTTGCCAACCGATTACTGGGAAAGGACCAAAAATACATCCGGCCAAAAGAGGTTGATCTTCTTGCTTTATTGGAAACCAATACCTTAGATTACATATTTTTATACAAATCAGTTGCAATGCAACACGGGCTTCTATATTTGGACCCGGGTGACAGTATTGACCTGGGCAATCCTTCACTTAATAACTGGTATAATCAGGTCACGGTTGAGATTTCGGGAAACACCCCTACCGAGAAGATACAGCAGCAAGGTGAAGCCATGGTATATGGAATAACCATTCCATTCAATTCACCCAATAAAGCGGCAGCGCAGGAATTTATCAGGTTTATTATGGCTGAAGGCCGTGATATTATTCAAAATTGCTATCAAACACCAATATCTCCCGCTCGTATGAGTGCGGTTAGCCAAACGCCGCAATGGCTGAAGCTTACCGCAAAATAGTTGGGCAACCTAAACATTCATTTGCCATTATTGTTATCTACGTCAATTCAATGATTGATGAATACAATTGTATAGGCAAATATGGAAAATACTTTTTTAAAAAATCTGGGAATAGAAGAAATTAACCACGGCGCCTCAACCGGCAAGGGATGGCTCGAAACCAAAGGTGAACTGATCAAGAGTTATTCACCGGCCGATGGCAAACTGATAGCCTCTGTAAAACAAGCACAACCTGATGATTATGAGACTATAATGAAGAACGCAGTCTCAGCTTTCGAAAAATGGAGGGTAGTACCCGCACCAAAACGAGGAGAAATTGTTCGACAGATAGGTTTACGCCTCCGCGAGTATAAGCATGATCTGGG
>JAEYXG010000372.1 GCA_023428585.1 Bacteroidota bacterium | reverse complement strand
CAATTACCCTGAACGAAATGATCTATCATGGCGTTTCGGTGGTAAGGGCAGTAAAAAGAGCATTGGTTGTTGTTGACCTGCCATTTGGAACATACCAGGGCAATTCAAAGGAAGCTTTGACTTCGGCAATCAGGATCATGAAAGAAACCGGTGCTGATGCTGTCAAGATTGAAGGGGGCAAGGAGATTCTGGAATCAGTGCAGCGCATCCTATCGGCCGGTATCCCGGTAATGGGCCATTTGGGTCTTACCCCCCAGTCAATACACAAGTTTGGCACCTACGTGGTCAGGGCTACGGAAGAAGCTGAAGCCAACAAGCTGATTGACGACGCCCATTTGCTGGAAGAGGTTGGCTGTTTCAGCATTGTTCTGGAAAAGATACCTGCCAAACTCGGTACCAGAGTAGCTTCTGAATTGAAGATACCTATCATTGGCATTGGTGCAGGCCCCGGAGTTGACGGACAAGTGCTTGTTTTGCATGATATGCTGGGTATTACCCAGGAATTTTCACCCCGTTTCCTGCGCAGATACAATGATTTGAGTACCCAAATTCAAAACTCGGTGAAATCATACATCAGCGATGTAAAGATGGTTGATTTCCCCAACGAGAAGGAACAATACTAGGTATTCCCATTATGGAGCGTAGTAGGATTCTGTATGAGGACAACCATCTGCTAATCATCAACAAGATGCCCGGTGAGATCGTTCAGGGCGATAAAACCGGTGATGCTTCATTGATTGACATTCTTAAACTTTACATCAAGGAAAAATACAATAAACCGGGTGATGTTTTTCTTGGGCTGGTACACCGCATTGACCGGCCGGTAAGTGGCGCCCTGATATTTGCAAAGACTTCAAAAGCGCTTACAAGGATGACTCAACTGGTCAAGAGCCGCGAGTTTAAGAAGACCTACCTTGCCATTACCGAGCAAAAACCACCATTGGCTGAACAGCATCTCACCCACTTCTTAAAAAAGAATGAAGCCTCCAATAAATCGTTCGTGGTCAGTGCCGGCAGTGCCAACAGCAAGCAGGCTGATCTCTCATACAAGCATATTGCATCAGGCAAGACTCTTCATCTGCTTGAAATTGACCTGCATACGGGCAGGCATCATCAGATAAGGGCACAATTATCAGCCATTGGCCTCGTAATCAGGGGCGATGTCAAATACGGCGCCCGCCGCTCAAACAAGGATGGTTCCATTTGCCTCCATGCCTTCCGTCTGCGGTTTGCTCATCCTGTTGGCGGAAAGCTCCTCGAAATCATTGCCCCCCTGCCCGATACCCCTGAATGGAATGCCTTCAGGGATTCAGTGAAATAACATTATTGCACCAAAACAACCTACTTGCGGCACCAATTAACATGAGCCATTTTCAGGTTTTGCTGCGACAAATTATTTCATGCCGTGTTATTAAATATTCTGTGTTATTTTTACGGAATGAAGCGCCACCTCCAATTGCTGATATTATTACTCATGACCGGCATTACCAACCTGTCGGCTCAATATTATGATATTGGGCAAGAGCCTTCAGGAATCAAGTGGAAACAGATCAGAACGGAGAATTTCAGCATTATATACCCCGACTACTATGAAACAAATGCCAAAAGAGCCGCCTTTCTCTTTGAGAAATGGCGCATTCCTGTTTCACAGTCGTTGAATGTCAGGCCCCCGCACACACCTGTAGTAATGCACACCGGAAATATCTATTCAAACGCCTATACGGTATGGGCACCCCGCCGACTGGAATTCCTTACCGTGCCTCCGCAGGACATATATCCACAGACGTGGATGGAGCAGCTGGTATTGCATGAATACAGGCATATAGCCCAGATCTCAAAAGTAAATCAGGGCTTTACAAAAGCATTATCGGTACTTTTTGGTCAACAGGCAGCACCGGCAATAATAGGCATGTTCGTTCCGCCATGGTTCATGGAAGGCGATGCCGTTGCCACGGAAACAGCCCTAAGCAAAACAGGGCGCGGAAGAGTTTCCAACTTTTCCATGCCCCTTAAGGCCCAGCTTAAGGAGAAGGGGACCTACAGCTATTCAAAGGCCGTGCTTGGTTCTTACAAGGATTACGTGCCAAATGAATATGAACTTGGCTATCATATTGTTGCCACGGCACGTGAAGAATTCGGCACCAAAATATGGGATCAGGCCCTGGAAAGAACCGGAAGCAAACCATTCACACTTAATCCCTTCAGCAAAGGAATAAAACTTGTATCAGGCACCAACAAGAAGGGGATTTATGCTGAATCAATGAAGCGCCTTGATAGCCTTTGGACTGCATCCACCCCTATCGGAAACCTGAAAACAATAAAACCGGCAGCTCCACGACTATACACCAGTTATACACACCCGTTTTACTTCAATGATGGATATATTGCCCTGAAGAAGTCATTGGCTGACATCCCCAGGTTTGTAACTATTGACAAACAGGGAAATGAAAGAGTCCTCTTCACACCCGGCTATCTGTTTGACGATGAGGTTTCATTCAATGGAACCCATATCAGTTGGGTAGAACGCAGACCACATGTGAGATGGGAAAACCGGGGTTACTCTACCCTACTGTTATTGAATCCCACAAGTGGAGAAATAAAAAGATTAACAACCCGACAAAGACTCTTTGCCCCTGAAGTATCGCCCGACAATAAGCTGGTGGTAACCTCTGAAACAACTGAAACAGGCGATCACTATCTTACCTTCGTGAATTTGGAAGGCATGACCACCCAACAGATACCAACACCTGAAAATCTATTTCCCAGCTCCCCCTCATGGTCACCCGACGGCAAGGAAGTTGTGCTGGTATTGACGGGCAGTTTAGGGAAGCGACTGGTTATATTCAATATTCAGGATTCTACCTTTCACAACCTAACCCCCATTGTGACGGATGAACTCTCAAATCCATCATTCTCCGGTGGAAGTATTCTATTCAGCATGGATATACAGGAACGCAGTGAGATATGCCGGCTTGATCCGGCTACAGGAGAATTGAAGGTATTGACAAGATCAACCTATGGAACCGGATATGCCTATACGGATCGTGAAAGCGACAACAACAGCATATTGCTTGCAGAGTACACTGCTGACGGGTATCGCATGGCTGAAGCTGACCGGTCTGATTTCATTGACCGGGCCATTGAATTCAACAACAACAATCACTGGCCACTAGCCGACAGGCTCACGCAACAGGAACTTACCATAGGAGAAGCCGTTGAGTTGGATGATAACCAAAGCATTGACAATTATTCAAAAGCCTGGCATCTCTTCAACTTTCACAGTTGGGCTCCTGCCTATATTGACATCAACGACCAATCATTCCGTCCGGGGGCATCGGTGATGAGTCAGAATCTACTCAGTACTCTCTTTGTGACAGCAGGTTATGATTTCAACACTGATGAAGAGACCGGACAATGGAGGGCTGACATCAGTTGGAGGGGATGGTTTCCTGAAATCAACAATTCATTCTCCTATGGAAACAGGGCCGCATATACAGGATCAGGTGACACTGCCAGACGGTTTACATGGAAAGAGACTTCGTGGGAAATGAGTGTCAGGCAACAGCTGAACACCCTTAGTGGCAAGTACAGCATAGGAACCATTTTGGAAGCAACACACCAGCTGGTCAATGCCGCACACAACACCTCAACACCCCACAATTTCAGGGAGGGCAACATTGGTGCCGTAGGCTTTCGTATCTATTCATACGCACTGCACAAGCAGGCTTACCGTGATCTGGCTTCACCCCTGGGACTAGTATTTGACCTGCATTACAAGAACTCACCTTATGGAGATTTCAGAGCTGGCAAACTTTTGTCTGCTCAGTCTAGAATCTACTTGCCCGGAATAACAAGGAACCACTCCATCCAGATCTATTCAGGATATCAGGAAACTACCAAATCAGCCGATGGTTACCGGTTTGCGGGCGATTTAAGCATCCCGGCAGGTTATCACTCAGCAATGCCCGAGAAGTTTATCAGAATACGCCCATCGTATAGTCTGCCACTGCTCTACCCGGATTTCAATGCAGGAACGGCATTTTACCTTAAACGACTGCGGGGCGCCTTATTCTATGATCATGCTGAAGGAATGCAACATAACGATACACAGTACCGGTCAGCAGGTGCCGATGTGATAGCCGACTTTCATCTCCTATCCTTACCTACGCCAATAAGTGCCGGTATCAGATCAGCCTATTTGATGGATATTGAAACCTGGAACTTCTCGCTGATATTCTCGTTTGATCTCAGCGAATACTAAGACGGGCAGTGGTGAATTCAATATTTCAATGCATTATTGCTAGTAACCGAAATACTTGCAGTCGATTTTTTCAGGTACGATACGCATAACCTGCACATTCTTCAATGCCGGGGTATTATAAGAAAAGTCATTCCTGGATGTATACTGACCCATGATCACATTCAGAGCCTTTGCCTTCTCCTCCAGATCATTCAAAAAGTCAACCTTACCCCTGATCATCACACTCTTGTACTTCATTCCGTAACTGCAGGCAACATTCTCCGATTGGTTGTACATCTCATGACAGGTGCTCATCACAATACATACGTTGGGATTATTACGCAGCACTTCAATCTTTTTACCTACGGGACCCGAATGAATATAGAATATACCATCGCGGTAACCAAAATTAAAAGGAAGGGTATAGGGCATTCCCTGCATGTCAACCATACCCACGAAACACACATCACATGCGGAGATTACTTCCTCCATGGTACTCTTATCCTCAATAATACGAGCCTTCATAAACCGGTATAATTTTTAAAATGCTAAGGTAGTAAAGAACCTTGAAAATAACATCACTACTGAGAGTTTCCGCTCAACAGTGAATTCACAAATGAGAGCACTATACTGAACAGGAGGGCATACCAGAAACCATCAACCGTAAAACCGGTAATTACCGATGATGCCAACAATATAATTATGGCATTGATTACCAGCAGGAATAATCCTAGCGTTAGAATGGTAAAGGGTATGGTAAGAATGATCAGGATTGGTTTAACCAGAACATTCAGCAGTGAAATTATCAGAGCTGCTAAAATGGCAGTCGTAAATGAATCGACGGCAACACCCGGCAATATGTAAGCCGAGACTATCACCGCCATGGTTGATAATAAAAGTCGAATAATGAAGCTCA
>JAEYXG010000325.1 GCA_023428585.1 Bacteroidota bacterium | reverse complement strand
CAACATGGACGAAATGTCATCATTAAAACCCATTCACAAGTGGATGCTTGACGACACATCAGTGTTTTATCTTGCACTCGGAATAGGACTGGTACAGATCATATATGGAATGGTTATACAAGCCTATTCAAGGGCAAAGCAATTTGGTTTTAAGTATTCACTTTCCCTGATTGGAATCATAATTGGAGTTTTTGCCATAATTGATATGACATTCGTCAAATTAGGTGGAGAGTATTCGAAATATGGTATATATGCTGGTGTTGCACTAATGTTGCTTTTCAGTGATCCTGATATTTCTATTTTTGGAAGAATCGGCAAAGGTATTTGGGATTTATACAGCACAATTACAGGGATTTTTGGTGATGTGCTCTCATATATCCGGTTGTTTGCATTAAGTGCTTCAAGTGGAATCCTGGGATATGTTATTAACAGTATTTCACTGCCATTGCTTGATAGTATACCTGTTTTAGGACCCATATTATTCATCATCGTAATGTTAGTGGGACATGGTGCTAATATAGCATTATCAGGATTGGGAGCATTTGTGCACCCGATGCGTCTGACATTTGTAGAATTTTACAAGAATGCAGGATTTGTAGGTGGAGGTAAGAAGTATAATCCCTATTCAAAACAATTATAATTAAAATCAATCTATCCAATCAATAAAACTAATTTTTAAAAGGAGAGTAAATTATGTCAACTGCTATTATTCTGGCCTATATAGGTCTTGCGCTGATGATTATCCTTTCAGGAGCCGGTAGTGCTATAGGCGTTGTTATCGGCGGCAATGCTACCATAGGTGGACTCAAAAAGAAAGACGATGCATTTGGTAGCTATATGCTGCTGAGCGCTTTACCGGGTACACAAGGCCTTTATGGTTTTGCCGGATTTTTTATCATAAACTCATCAGGCGTAATTTCTCCTGATATGACTATTTTGCAAGGTATGGCCATTTTGGCTGCAGGCCTGGCATTAGGAACAGTAGGTCTGATCTCTGCTATTGTACAAGGCCGGGTATGTGCCAATGGTATTGCATCCATAGCTTCAGGATTTGATGTATTTGGCAAGACCATGGTACTAGCTGTATTCCCTGAGCTTTACGCCATTGTAGCATTTGCTGCAACCTTCCTGATTGCTTCAGGACTTCAATAGTCTCAAGATTCTGATATCATCAGAGCATTGAAAGCTTAAAGAAGTCAAAAGTTTAAAGAGGCTGCCACTTTTGTGGTGGCCTCTTTCTATGCTCCAACTACCTCACATTTTACACCAATTTTTAAAACTCTTATTATATTTTAGTACCATTACGCATAATTAATGACAATTATGTGATTATTATCACACAATTGTCACATAAAGTGTGAATACATAGGGAGTGGCCTTGAGTCGCGGCGCATCTCTTCAAAGTAGTTCAAAGTAGTTCAATTTAGTTCAAAGTCAAGTTGAGTATTACCGAAAGCTGACTTTAAAATGTTTGGTTGGGGTTGGGATTCATTTGGCTCCTGTAACTACACGCTAACTATTCTCTAACTATTCGCATACTATCCACCTTATAATTTATATATAGTGAGTACTTAGTGGATAGTAAGTGGATAGTAAGTGGGTAAAAATGAATCCCAACTCTGACATTGGATAATTAACTATGTTTAGGAATGATGGAGGACTTAAGTCATGAATTGTCATTTAGCGACGAACTTTAAGTTTTTGTTGCCTTTAGCCTGTTGCCGGCAGTTACGGTATGATAATAAAGTAATGGTATAATCCAAAGACTGACAAATGTACCTGCTGTCATTCCTGCCAGCATGGTTAAAGAAAGTGGCAGTTGTAATTTAGCTCCCATATCAGTGCCAAACATCTGAGGCAGCAGTGCAATTACCGTTACAAGTGCTGTCATTACAATTGGTTTTAACCTCCTCCGGCCTCCTTCATGTATCGCCGGTATTAATTCCATACCTTCACGCCTTAGCTGATTGATTGTATCAATCTTTAGTATAGAGTCATTAATAATAATTCCGCCCATGACCACAAATCCAATCAATGACATAGCATTGATAGAATTGCCTGCTACCCACAATATTATGGCAGCAAAAGCAATATCAATTGGAAGTTCTATTAGAACAACCCACGGTATTGTCAGTGATTCAAACTGGGCTGCAAGAATAAAGTACAATAAGAATACTGAAATGAGCAGAATAATTACCATTTCGGAAATCAATTTGCGATTACTGAAGTAGCTGCCCGAAAATCCCACTTCTAATCCGGAACGCTCGTGAACAATACCTTCAATTTCAGTGATTATTTCCTGTGTCTTAGATGCCTTAACTTCAATACTAACTGGCACATATACTCCTTCAGGTCCTCCATATATAGTTCTGTAATCACTCACCATCTCTGTGTCTACGAGAAGCTTAAGGGGTATTTTTTGCCCTGAACGGTTGTTGACAAACAAAGTATTTAGTGCCTTTTGCATAGAATTACCTTCCGATCCAATTATAATAGGAATGTATCTATCAACTGCTTTTAGATTAGAGGTAACATTGTTATTGAAAGCAGTTCTGAGTTCTGAAATAACCACTTTATAATCAACATTGTAATTAAACAGCATATCAGGTTTTGCACTGATCAAATATTGAGATCTTACCGGTATACCATATGAAGGAACTGATGTCGTACGGGAAATTTCGTCAGAGATTGACTGTGCTTCCTTTAAAGGAATTGGGCTGTCACTGTTTTCACCAGTCAACCTTGCTGTGAGACTGCCTTCATTTCCTGAAAAAACTTTAGTAAAAGGATTCTCAGGTGCCTTAAAAGTGAATGTTGCAACAGGATAATGACTTGCAAGAAATGCCTTCAGCTTATTTTCTATAGTTTTGATAACCTCTGGTGAAGCGGCCTTTAGATATAGTTGACTTTCATAAGCGCTCATATCAAGGTCTCGGTTCAGCACAAATTGCTGCTCTCCAATAAAAGCATTTGACTGCAAAACTTTTTTTCCGGCTTGCGATAAAAGTTTTTGAATTCTTTCGCTGTTTTCAACCGGATGTATGTTTTCATTCCAGTCAATATCGAGTATCGTCTCCTGCTGCGGAAGTACTGGTAACTGGCGCTTATCAATTTGATTAAAAGCGAGATAACCTCCTGCCAGAATCATCAATAAAACCGACATCGTTATCCACTGATGTCTGAATATGAGATCAAATCCTCGCTCATATTTATTTTCCAGCTCAAAGAGTTTAAGCTTATTCAGGAATTTTATTTCCTTGTGTTTATGTTCTTGCCGGTGTACCAGATGGAATAAGGTGGGTGTTAAAGTAATAGAAACCAGCAATGATATACCCTGTCCTATTGCTATGGCAATTGCTTGATCATAAAAGAGTGCACCGGAAATTCCACTTAGAAATATCAAAGGAATAAATATTGCACAGGAAGTAAGCGTTGAAGAAATCATGGGGGCAATCACCTCATTCGTGCCTTTTGTGATGGCATTTACCTGATTTTCGCCTCTTTGCCTGTGCTGTATGATGTTATCAATAACTACTATAGAATTGTCAATCATCATTCCCACGCCAAGTATAAGGCCTGATAATGAGACAATATTGATTGAAATATCCAACAGGTAAAAAAAGAAAAGACTAATTATGAGCGTTACAGGCAGAGTAAGTGCTATAAGAAGAGGACTCCGGTAATTTCTGATAAATAAAAACAGGATAATAATAGCCAGGAATGCGCCCTGAATGAGATTATTTTTCAGGTTGTCAATTGTATAAGTAAGTAAAAATGACTGGTCCTGACTGGCCTCAAACTGTATCTCGGGATATTCATTGATCAGTTGAGTTGTGAGTGCCTTTACTTCATCACGCATGGTCTCTATCTTTGAACCGCTGCTTTTAATCAAAGCCAAACAAACAGCTCGTTTTCCCTGAGAAAGATACATTCCCTGAGGGTCTTGTGAATGTATACCAATATCAGCCAGTTCACCAAGCAAAACAGGACTGCCATGTACATTAACAATCAGGCTTTTCACATCATCCACAGTACGAAGTTCATTCCTGAACATTAGACTGTATTGTAATTGACCTTCTCTGACAATGATTCCGCTTACAGATGTGTTGTTTTGATCAAGTGCAAAGATTAGGTCATTTAAAGTCACATCCATACTCTGCATTTTCGGCATGTCAGGTACGATATACAATCCCGGAGAGTTCAAGCCAGTGATATCAGCAAAAGCCACTGAATTAAGTTGTTCAATGCGTCTGCGTATGACAGTTTCAGCAAAGCTGCTAAGTTGGTTAAACTGTTCATCGTATTGCTCTGATGTATTACCTTTCAAACTAAGGTTCAATAAGAAAACAGGCAAATCGGTAGTACTTGCTTTTATTATTTTTGGCCTTTTGACTTCACGAGGAAGCCCTGCCATAGCAGCATCAACCTTATCATTCACTTCAATAAAGGAATAATCAGTGTTTGTACCAAAAGCAAACTTCAATCTTATAATTGCGTTGTTATCACGTGTTTCACTTGTAATATCATCCAGTCCGGGAAGTTGTTGCAACCGGGCTCTTATACCCGATACTAAGGTTCGTTCAAGATCAATGGCACTTGTATTTGGATGTGAAACATAAACTGTTATTTCAGGGATTTTAACTTCGGGCAACAACGAAACAGGTAACAAACCGGCTGTAATTAATCCCACAATAAGTACGGCGATATAGGATATGATTACTGCAATGGGCCTTTCTATCAGGTAACGTACCATAATTACAGCTTTATCGGTTTATTTGTGAACGAATTTTCTTTCTTATTTTTAAGATCCATCTTCAAAAACACTGGAAGAAAGAGCACAATAAGTGGGACTAAAAACAACAGTCCCCCAATAGTGCCTGCTGCAAAAGATGTCCAGAAACTTGTAAATATATCAAAAAGCAAAAAAGGAAGCAAGCCCGCAACTATTGATAGTATTGTTAAAAGAAGTGGTACGATTCTAGAATTAAATGCCTTTACATAATTCTTAAGTGGGTTGTGCTTGTTGTATTTCCTTATTTGATTAAGATCGTTTAAAATATATATTACCATGTTTGCTGACAATCCGCTATGGAGGATAAGAGATGCATAACCACCAACATCAAAAGGAATTTCAAAATAATAGAAGGTAAAAAGCGCTCCAATATACGAAATTGGAACCATGCTTATCACCACCAGTGGCTGTAGCAGCGACTCAAATAAAATTGCACTAATTGTCCAAATAATTAGTACGATCAATCCAATTAACCAATACTGGATTGGTTTGCTGCCAAACATCCATGCGTAATCATACTTCGGAATTTCCGCCTTGAATCCAAGCGGCAACCGTCCCTTAAATTTATTTGTTTCCCTTTCCAGAACTCTCCTTGATAATTCATCAGGACCGATAAAATTATACGCCAGTCTGATCATATACGATTGATTCTTTTTATAAATGTTTCCATCAACACGCATAGTTGTTAGGATGGATGCTTCGGCAGGACGCAGTTTTACAGAATCATTTCCTATCGCAGTGTGCATAAACTGCCAAAAATCAAGACTGCTCAGGTCACTGGCAAAAAAACTAACAGGTGTATAACCTTTATCACCGGTAATCATTGTTTGTGCAGTAGCACCGGCATTATATCGCTGCAAAGCAGTAATATATTCATTGTATCCGATTCCGGCGTTAGCAAGTCTGCTTTTATCAATTAGCAAGCCTCTTTCATCAACGGTCGAAGTTTGAAGGAAAATATCATTTCCACTGAAAATGGCTAAATCCTTTATTCGGGGATTATGGCTTAGTGTATCACTAAAATCCTGGGCCAGTGAAACCAGTTGACGATAATCAAAACCACTAAGCTGCACTTGTGAGGAACGCCAACCTTCAGTAAGTTCATTGCTGAACGATTCGTTTCGCAGATAAATACCAAAATCGGCACCTGCAAATTCGTTTGCTTTCTGAATTAAAAAACTTTTTACTTCAGCAGGTATAGCTGAATTTTGAGCTTCTTTCGTAAAATAAACTATAATGCTGGCATCCTGAGGACTGTTAACGTACGTCTGAAATTGTCGTATCCCTTCAAATCTGCTAAGGTAGTTCTCCATCCTTACGCATACTTCATTAAGCTGGACAATTGTGGTACCCGTTGGCAGTGAAACGCGCATATATAACGTTGTTTCTCCTGATGGTTGGTAAGATCCGTTACCATCTGACACATGCTGCATAAACAATCGCAACATTCCGCCTGTAATCCGTTCAATTGGCATCCGCAAATGTTCTCTATAAAAATTGCTTCCTAAAGTTCTGTTATAAGCTTTAGCAATGGCAGTTTCCCTTTCAATTGAGAATGGAAGAAGATGAGTGGGTAATCCAAACATCAATATTATTAAAACTATAAAGGCATATCGCCAATTGTGGGCGAATTTAATATATGCGCCATAAATACTTGAAAACGTTGCAATTCGTGTAACTCTTCTTTGTGAGATAAGCTTTTCACTTTGTTTTATGCTGAGTCCGGTTAAGAGTGAAGGAATAAAAAACAAGCTGATTATAAGTGAAACTAACAGGTTAATTATGGTAACCATTGCAAAGTCAATCAGGTTAACCTGATCATTATCATCAAGAAAAAAAACAACCACGAGTGCGCCCAACGTAGTTAAGGTAGCACCCATCAAAGGCATGTAAATCCTGAGTGACTTACGTTTCATCAGGTAATCGGCCATTATTATATAATTACCTATTATAATGCCAATACTTACAGTGATACCAGCAATTGAAACAAGGTGAATTTCAACATGAAAGAGATAATATAAGATACAAGCTATTGAAATGTTTACAGTAAGACTTATTATGATGAAAAGCAGATACTTCCAGCTCCGCTGAACAAGCAGTATGAAGAGAAAGAGCAACACTAAAGCAGCAATAAGACGTAGTACAGTTTTATTAATTTCTTTCCTCAGATAGTCACTAGAATTAAACATTTGGATCAATTGCCATCCTTGGGGTAATGAGGCTTTAATATTATTTTCAACTTTTTCAACATCTTTGGCAAGAGCAAGTTGATTGGAGTTTTGTGCCGCATAAATGTTTATTGAAACGGTATTCTTGCCATTTATCCTAAAATAATTTACAGGCTGTTGTTCTTTAATTTCAAGTTTTGCAACCTCCCCAAACCTCACAATTTTATTTCCAATAATAGTTACAGGTATGTCCTTCCAGGAATTAATCAGTTCGGTTTCATCTGAATACGAAATTACTACCGGTGTAGCATGCAACCCTTTAGTCGTTATATTATCACCCGATACACCTACACCTGTTTTTTGTTGCCACTGATTCAATGAACCGGCAAGATCATTAGGTGAAATGCCATATTGGTTGAGTAGTTGGTGGTTGTATGTGAACTTCCATTCGTAAGGAGTAGCTCCGTATGTTTCAATTCCAGAGACTGACTTTATCCGACTGAAAGCTCTTTTTATCGAATTATCAGCATATTCCCGAAGTTTGTGTGACGAAGCGTTACCAGTAAGTGTATATGAAACAAGCAATTCCTTATTGCTTTTTTGGTCACTGCCAGAACTAATTTCAGGATACCCCACCTGTTGGGGCAAATGCTGCCATACATCCTTAATAACTGAAAGAATTTGAAAACGAAGTGTTTCAATATTACTTTCCTCTTCGGTTTCAATAATAATACTTCCATACCCAAAACTGCTGTTAGATTCAATCTGTCTGACACCGTTCATGGTTGCTAAGGCACCTTCAAGCACAGAAGTAACTTCATGCTCAACCACTTGTGGGGCAGCACCCGGATAAACAAAACTAACGGTGAGAGACTTAGATTCACGGCCTGGATTGAGCTTAACAGTTAGCCTGGGAATAAGTGCAAGTCCACATACAGCAAACAAAACAAAAAGCATATTCACTGTAAATGAACTATAATGCTTTATTCCTTTATCGCTGCTGTCCTTCAAAATTGAGTTATTTTGCCTGCCCCGAAACAAGTACAGGAGCCATATGACCAATGGTGAGATTATTGCTCACAATAACATGCTGCCCTGGTTTTAGACCTTCTGTTATAGTATATTGTGAACTGTTTTCATAACCGGTAGTAACATAGTTCCAAATAGCATGACCATCTTCAACAGTAAAAACTACCTGACGATTCTGCCTAGCCAGAACTGCAGATTTAGGTAGAACTATTTGGTTGGGAATTACTTTTTTTACAACAACTTTAACCTTCATACCGTCAATAAGCAATCCTTTGGGGTTCGGAACAAGTGCAGAAACACTGAGTGTTCCGTAATTGCTGAGCATTTGATCAGCCCCTTCAATTTTACCATTAAAACTCCCCGGCATGGCCACAGGCAATACCTCAATGGCCATTCCCGGTTTAATAAGTGTTGCATCCTGTTCAAGCACATCAAAATTAACCATCATATCACGGGTATCAAGCAAAGTGCAGAAGTTCTTATATTCAGTTGTAGGAGTAAAAGGTTTTGCTGTTAATCCTGCAACCATTCCGTTAACCGGAGCAGTAATCCTTGTATGCGCAAGTTCATTTCGTGCCTTGTTCAATTCCAGAATGGCCTGTGACAATCCTGAGCGAAGCATAGCCCCCTCTTTAACATTCTTAGGAATTCTTGCAGTATCTTCAATTCTGTAGCCGGTTACCAATAACTGATCATTATAGTTTATTAAAGCAAGTTTGTAATTGACCTCCGACTGTGCCAATGCTTGTTTCTGCTTATAATCATCAATTAGAGCAAGCAACTGTCCTTTACTCACCCACTGTCCGTTTTTTACCAGCACATTTATCAGGTTACCCTGAACTTCAAAGGGGACAATGGCTTTTTGAAAGGACTGTAAAATACCGTTACAATAGGTTTCGAGTCTAAAGGGCTGCATTTCAACAACTGTTGATTCAACTATTATTGTATCAACATTAAGTTTTCCGGTATCAGATAAAATATCGACAGAGTCCTGGTATTGTCGATGTTTGCATCCGGAGACCAGTATTACTAATATCCATGTAAACATGGTAATGTTTACTTTGAACATGATGAAATAGATTTTCAATGCAATTTAGTTAATTTGTTGGTTGTAATTGCGCTTACACTTAATCTTCATCATTTATACTTTCAGATAATACTTTTTGATACAATTCTAACATTGCAGGATTACGTAATGGACTTCCAATAAGTTTTATTCTATTTTCTCTATCAAGTAATAAGGTATACAGCACAGGATCATCTACTTTATTAATTGAAGTGTAATTATTGAGACTATCATAGTAGTATGGTAAAGATAACCCTGCTTTTTCAGTTGTATATTCAAACCGTATAAAATTGGCTGAATAAATCACAAACTTTTGATTTATCGATGCAAACGTTTTGCTATTCTCTTTTAGAAATTGACTCCATTGATATAGATCAGAAATACATTTGCCACAATCACCATCAGTATAGACTATCATGGTATACTCATAATTACGGAATTTCTCATATCGGATTGAATCACTGTCAGATATTGGCATGTATATTGACGAAGGGAATATTATTGAATCTCCTAATCTTTCATTTATCAGTTCACGTAAATAATATTTCTCTGTGCGCCTTTCACAGTTGTAAAAGAGAAAAAAGAGAAAAATAATTAGTATTATTTTAAGAGGCTTTTTCATTCAATAGTTATTTTTAGTGGGTATTTCACAATTAGCCTGTCAGGTCTTTCTATCATGCCATATAAAATCCTGTCATCTTTTGAAACCGTATATGTAAAGACATTTTTATCAAGTAAGATACTCTTTACAAGATTTCCCTTAAAATCGAAAACAAGTAAAGTAATTTCATCAAAATCCCGGTTAATTTGTTTTTCCCAATCTCCTGATTTGATACCATAATAGGTTACGTATATATAGTTATCAGATACCTCTAGATTCTCAAATCCTCCTCTGTTTTTATCAGGAATTACCCATCTCCAATTATTTTTGAAAGTATAGTAAGGTTTAAATATCATCTTAGTCCATAACAATTTTAACTTATCATTTTCGTATGAGTATAATGAAAGCGAAGGCAAATGATTTGCTGCAACAACAATTATCTTATTTTTTCTGGAAACATCAAGTACAGCGGGCTCAAAATATCTGTCATAATTAAGTCCAGCTTCATCAAACAAGCGATATTGAACCTGATCTTTAATTCGCCCGTTTTTATCCAGCAGTAAAACTGATTGATTGGGCATTGCTGTGAGCATGACTGTGGTTGAATCAGAAAGATTTCTTATACTTTGAGGATATAGGTTATTGTACTTAATATAACTACTCAATACCAAACCTGTATCAGAGATCTTGTAATTATTTATCTGAGTCTTCGAAATATCAAGAACACTGAATT
>JAEYXG010000297.1 GCA_023428585.1 Bacteroidota bacterium | reverse complement strand
TCATTGACTTCAAGGAAATCAAGGGTTTCCTGATCAAAAATCCACATCGGAGTAGGATTATATAAAAATATGTCTTTATAATCCCCTTCTTGATGATCTGAATCTTTCTCTGATTCAATTCTAGCTTTAGACATGTAAGTCGACATTAATAAGCTATTTAATTTTAACACATAAGACGCTAAGAAGTTTGAACAAAATGAGGGTCACATTCATCGGCTCAAATTATTAAAATCCCTCGGTCCTTTACCAAAGATATACTAAATACCAAAATTTATACCACTTTGAAATTTTAATTGACCAATCAGGTAATAATGATTTTATTTGCCCATAAATAGATGGGCTGATTTACTCATTAAATTAGCATCCCGGTTAAATTCTCAAGTCTTCCCTTTAATTTTCAACAAAGGGCCTGATTTAATGTTTATTGCTGGTTTAGAAATCATGTTACTATGCCAAATAAATTAATTTATGAAACCAGTCCCTACCTTTTACAGCATGCAAATAATCCTGTAAACTGGCAACCATATGGTACGGCAGCAATAGAGGAGGCAAAAGAAAGAAATTTACCAATTATCATTAGCATTGGCTATTCAGCATGTCACTGGTGTCATGTTATGGAACATGAAAGTTTCAGCCGGCCTGATGTGGCTGAGATTATGAATGATCATTTTATATGCATAAAAGTAGACAGGGAGGAGCGACCTGATGTGGATCAATTCTATCTCAACTCGATTCAAATACTCCATGGACAGAGTGGCTGGCCACTAAATTGCTTTGCATTGCCAGATGGACGGCCCTTTTGGGGTGGCACATACTTCAGGCCTGATCAATGGAAGGAAGTACTTTTGCAGTTATCAGATCTCTTCCACAATAATCATGAAGATCTTGTAAGTCAAGCCGAGAGAATAATCAAAGGTATCAAGGGTATGGGAATAATTGATGCTCCCACATCAAATATACCATTGAATATCAATACAGTTGAAGATGCGTTCGAGCAACTTTCAATAAAGTTCGACAGAACTTATGGTGGGATGAAAGGTGCACCGAAATTCCCAATGCCCGCCATATGGCAATTTGTACTCAACTACTATCATATTTCACATTCTGTTGAAGCTATTACACACTTAAGGCAAACGCTTGAAAAGATGGCCTCAGGTGGCATATTTGATCAATTAGCCGGCGGCTTTTCACGATATAGTACGGATCAGGAATGGAAAGTCCCTCACTTTGAAAAAATGCTCTATGACAATGCTCAATTGGCTGTCCTTTATGCCAATGTATATAGAGCAACCGGCATTGAATTCTATTCTAACATTCTAAATAAAATACTTCATTTTGTCAAGAATGAGTTGACATCTCCTGAAGGCGCCTTTTATGCGGCAATAGATGCTGACAGTGATGGGGCAGAAGGGCAATTCTACGTTTGGAAAAAACAGGAAATATTGGATTTACTTCCAGACTATGGTGAATTACTATGCAGATATTGGGGAGTTGACAAACAGGCTCATTGGGAAAAAGGACAAAATATTCTTCAGCGTACTTCTTCTGATGAACAATTTGCATTGGTGGAACATCTCAGCACTGAAGAGCTTAAACAGCTAGTTAAGATGGCATCCACTACCTTGCTTAATTACCGTAATAAAAGAATACGCCCAAGCCTAGACAATAAGATCATTGTTTCATGGAATGCCATGATGATCAAGGCCTATGTAACAGCAGCATTTATCAATGATAACCCTGAGTATCGGGAAACAGCCCTAAAAGCCGCCAATTTTATAAAGGATAATATGATTTCATCTGAAGGGATGATTCTTAGAACCTGGCAAAAGGGAGTAGCCAAAATAAATGGGTTCTTAGATGATTATGCATTAACAGCTGATGCATTTATCTCCCTGTACCAGCTTACCTTTGACGAGCTGTGGCTCTTTAAGGCCAAACAGATTATTGACTATGTTATTCGCGAATTTTCGCAGGATTCTACTCCAATGTTCTGGTATATGCCAAGAAAAAATGGGGAAAACAGCATTGCTGATATTTCGAGGATTCTTGAAACTACCGATGGCGTTGAACCTTCCGGCAATTCGGTAATGGCAGGACTTTTACTTGCCATAGGCAATTATTTTGAGGATAGTTCTTATATCGCTCGTTCAGAAATGATGTGCACATATATGCATAACAATATTATCTCCTATCCGGGTTATTATGCAAATTGGGCAACTGTAACAGCTGCACATACCACTGGTGTTGGCATGGTCGTTATAACAGGACCCAAGGCGATTGAATACGCCCGACAATTGCAGTCGCAATTCAGTCCTTTCAGTTTTTTTGCTGCCGCAAGTAATAAAAGTGATGTTCCTGTGTTTATGAATAAATTCAAAGGCAATAAGACTGTCATTTATAAATGCATCAAAAATAAATGCGAGGCTCCAATTGAGAAGGTGGAAGATTTTTCATTCTGATCAAGCAATGCAGGAATTATATTATAAGTATTGCATTATCTTTGCTAAGATTTGATCATGCCACTTATGCAGTTCATTGCATCTTCATGAATTCATGCTTTCTTATTATGCGATACCTTATTCTTACAGTTTTTCTCTTCCTTATAATGAGCGGAATCACCGCTCAGGAAAGTGAAGAGAAGCCTGTAACCAAACCATCTCCAGATACTGCAACAGTTCTCTATACCCAATTGAATGATTATTGGCCGGGTGAACATTTGTTGCATATCAATGACACATCTCTGAAAGCTTTTCAATATTATTTACCAACAGAAAATGAGAACTTGCTGAATGCCACGTTGGGGAATGCTGGACTTGCATACAAATCAATGGTTTTCCGGTTGCCTGAATATTCAGGTTTTAGATATACACCACATGAGTTCTCAGCCTACAAGTGGACAAACCAAAATATAAGGTATTTTCAGACCTCAGGTCCCTACTCCAAACTATTCTATACCATCGGCCCCGGTAAAGAGCAAACATTCGATGTAACACATTCCCAGAATATTTCCGGCGGACTTACTCTTGGAATTGATTTTATGCTTATCAATTCTGTTGGGCTCTATGAACGTCAGAAATCTGATGATGTTTCTTTTGCGGCTACCGTCCAGTTCGTCAATAGAAAAGAAAACTATGCCGTGCTGGGCAACTACCATAACAGCAGATTTCGATGGAGAGAGAATGGAGGCATCGCCAATGAATCAATTTTCCGGAATAATACTGAAACCGATAGAAAACGTATTCCAATTGAACTCGCCGCAGCCGACAACCAGATAAAAGAAGGCGGATTCCAGATTAGGCAATTCCTTTATTTCAGCAAAGCAAACAAGAGCATCACGGTTGATAGTCTTCAACCTGATTCCATCAAACCTACGAAAGTTCATAGATATTACAACCCATATCGCAGCAATTTCATCAGACATACGTTCAGCTATACAAGAAATTCAACACTCTATACCGATAAGAATCCACGGTCAGGCTACTATGAGCAGATACTGGTTGACTCAACCAAAACATTTGATTCAGTATACTATCAGGAAATTTCAAATAATGTCTCCCTGGAAGCTGGCGTTGGCAGAGCAAAAGGATCTTCAAAAGCCATACTTCTGAGGGTTGGAATTGAGCATATTGCCGGGCAATATAAAACGGACACTGTCAATAAAACATTTAGCAGGATCACTCCATATGCCTATTTGTCAGCCAATGCTTTCGGTTGGGCAAAAGTTGAAGGCAAGATATGGACTACTGAAGGCAATCCATTCAATGGCGACAAAGGAATAGAAGGGATTATGACAATCCCGGGTTATGACAATTCCGATAAATGGGGAAATCTCAAAATAAATGCAGCATTAAAGATTGAACAACCATACTATTTCTATCAGTATTATTATTCCAATCACTTTACATGGGATAATGCTTTCGGTCAGCAAACCACTTTCAGCCTTAAAACTTCTTATAATTACAAATATTTGAAAGCAGGATTTAATGTGTTCAATCTGACTGATTATGTTTATCTGGATGAAACTGCCCACCCTGTAAAGGAAGATGGATCAGTTGCCATATCTCAAATCTGGGCATATACTGATATAAAATGGCGATCAATTGAATCACAGATTTATGGTGTAATTCAAAACTCTTCCAATATGGATGTAATAAGTCTTCCTCAATTTGCAGGCAGGGTCTCTATTTATTATACTCATCCATTATTCAGAAGAGCACTTCATTTTCAAGCAGGTTTATCAGCCATGTACAATACCCCCTTTTACGAAAATGCCTATATGCCGGCCTTAAGGGCCTTCTACGTGCAGAACTCCTATGAAACAGGCGGATATCCTTATCTCGATGCTTTTATCAATATTAGAGTCAAACGTGCCAGAATGTTCCTTTTGATGAAACACCTGAACAGTGGTTTAATGGAATATGATTATTTTATGGTTCCAGGTTATGCTATGCCCGATAGAGGACTAAGGTTTGGCGTATCATGGGCTTTCTATGATTAGAAACTTACTTAAGATCATGAAAAAAATCTTTTTATCTTTTGCATTTGTTATGCTGTGTCAACTATTGATTTCACAGAACATACAACACTCAGGTAATTTTTCCGGCACAATCATCAAGCAGGTTAGTGCCGACTATTTACTCTATTTACCTGAAGGATACTCACCTGAATCAAGGGAGGTATGGCCATTACTGGTTTTCCTACACGGATCTGGCGAAAGGGGCAATGACCTTGAAAAACTGAAAGTTCATGGCCCACCAAAACATATTGAACAAGGAGAGAAATTCCCTTTCATTGTATTATCTCCACAATGCCCCAATAATCAGGATTTTGACACAGAAACGTTATTTTCATTGATAGAACATATAGTCAAGGAGTATAACGTTGACGAGTACCGAATAGTAGTTACAGGACTGAGTATGGGAGGTGGTGCTGCATGGGATTTGGCATTTGCGTATCCCGAATATTTTGCCGCCATTGCTCCCGTATGTGGAGTAGTCGATAGAAATTACCCCTCAAGAGTCTCTGAGATTGTGAATCTGCCTATATGGGTATTTCATGGAGCCAATGATTTCATAGTACCAATTGTCCAATCAGCAGGCATGGTAAGCGCATTACAGGAACTGGGCAGCAAGGTAAAATTCACCATCTACCCCACTGCCGGGCATGATAGCTGGACAGAAACCTACAATAATCAGGAGTTTTATGAATGGTTCCTGAAGCAAAGAAGAAAATAGCAAAAATTGGATTAATGCCAATCACTTCATCTATAGTTTCACCAGTCAAGCGACAGGGAAATCTATAAAAGGGATAAGGGAGAAAAAGCATACTTTTTCTCCCTTATCCCTTTTATGATTCGATGTGCAATCTTTTATGGTTTACTTTTCAATCAATTAACCGGTAACTGCACAAGCAAGTATCAGATTATTTAAAAGTATATCTGATTGAAAGTGCCAACCCATCACCCCACCAATGATAACCACCAAAATTATAGGCAGGTTTCCAGTCAAGGCCAATATTAAAAGGCGCTTCAGCAAAGGTATACTCCAAACCGCCAATAAAGTCTACACCAAAAACTGTAAAATGGTCCCTATCAGGATACTGATCATGCCAGTAGTCATGGTCACCATATGAACCTACGTGAGCTCCCAAGCCAAGGAAGTAATCAAGCCCTGGTGCACCACTAATTGGCTTCTGCCATTCATATAGCCCGGTGAGGGCAAAACCGCCCCACCTAAAATTGGCAATCCCTTCTATTGCATTGGATTCCGATACAAAATGCTTTACTGTTATACCATTAAAGAATCCTAATCTGGCACCAAGACCTGTCCTATAATTCTGGGCCTGACTTGCAATACTGAATAATCCTACTGTGAGAATTAAAAAGAATAATTTTTTCATAACAAATACTTGAATTGGTTAATTATTACCCAATAACAAGTGTCATGCCAAAAGGATCACAACCTATGCATCAATTTTGGCATATTTTGCATTTGCTTCAATAAACTCACGTCTGGGAGGCACCTCATCACCCATCAACATGGAGAAGATACGATCAGCCTCGGTACCATTATCAATGGTTATCTGACGAAGTGTTCTGAATTCAGGATTCATGGTTGTGGTCCACAACTGTTCAGCATTCATTTCACCGAGACCTTTGTAACGTTGAATATGTACGCTGCTTTCCTTGCCATTTGATAACTCTGCAGTGATTCGAGCCCTCTCTTCCTCCGTCCAGCAATATCGCTCCGTTGTACCTTTTTTAATAAGATATAATGGAGGAGTTGCAATATAAACATATCCCTTCTCTATCAACTCTCTCATATACCTGAAGAAGAAAGTAAGAATAAGCGTATCAATATGGCTACCATCGACATCGGCGTCGGTCATTATCACAACCTTATGATACCTTAATTTAGCTAGGTTAAGTTCCTTCGAGTCTTCCTCCGTGCCAATGGAAACTCCGAAAGCAGTATAAATATTTTTAATTTCCTCACTATCGAATATTCTATGTTGCATTGCCTTCTCCACATTGAGGATTTTTCCCCTCAAAGGGAGGATTGCCTGAAATCGACGGTCACGGCCCTGTTTTGCAGTTCCACCTGCAGAATCTCCCTCAACAAGGAATATTTCACATTTTTCCGGATCACGTTCACTGCAATCAGCCAGTTTACCTGGTAATCCTGATCCTGAGAGTACATTTTTGCGTTGCACCAGCTCACGTGCTTTTCGGGCAGCATGACGCGCCGTTGCAGCTAAAATCACCTTATTTACTATGGTTCTTGCTTCTTTGGGATGCTCTTCAAGATAGTATGATAGCAATTCTGACACCAATGTATCAACGGCACCCATCACTTCATTATTCCCCAACTTGGTCTTGGTCTGACCTTCAAACTGTGGTTCCTGGACTTTCACTGAAATTATGGCAGTCAATCCTTCACGAAAATCATCTCCATTGATCTCTAACTTCAAATTCTTGAGCATACCTGATTTATCAGCATAGGCTTTCAGGGTACGTGTCAATGCCCTTCTGAATCCAGCAAGGTGAGTTCCGCCTTCATGCGTATTGATATTGTTGACGTACGAATGAATGTTCTCACTGAAGGAGGTATTATACTGCATTGATATTTCTACCGGAATTTCATTTTTCTCTCCCTCAATGTAAATTGGATCGGGCATAAGCTTTTCTCTCATTCCATCAAGATATTCAATGAAGTCAAGTAAACCCTTTTCTGAATAAATCGATTGATACAGAGGAGTACCGTTTTCATCCAATTCTCTTTCATCAGTAATTGATAAACGAATTCCTTTATTCAGGAACGAAAGCTCTCTTATACGTGATTTAAGAATCTCCAAATCATAAACAAGAGTTGTGAAAATAGTGCTGTCAGGCTTAAAATGAACTATGGTACCTGTGCGGTCAGTCTCTCCAACCACCCTTACCGGATACAATGGTTTACCAATGTGGTACTCTTGCTCAAAAATCTGTCCTTCACGATGCACAGTAACTTTCAACATATCAGAAAGTGCATTCACGCACGAAACACCTACACCATGCAAACCACCTGACACCTTATAGGAGCCCTTATCAAATTTACCTCCGGCATGCAGAACAGTCATTACAACCTCTAATGCCGATCGCTTCTCCTTTTCATGATATCCTGTTGGAATGCCACGCCCATTATCAGAAACCGTGACTGAATTATCCTTATGTATAAAGAGTTCAATATTATCACAATATCCGGCTAAAGCCTCATCAATGGAGTTGTCAATTACCTCGTATACCAAATGATGTAACCCACGCTCACTGATATCTCCAATATACATGGCGGGACGCTTCCGTACAGCTTCCAGGCCCTCAAGTACCTGAATATTATCAGCTGTGTAATTGCCATTTTCACTTCCGTTGGAATTAGTGTTATTACCGTTCGACAAGTTAGTGTTTGGGATTTGGGTGTCGTTATTTAATTCGCTCATATTCAGGAATATAGTGTTTATTTGTAGATTAGCAAAGTTACTAATTTAACCAATAACTTTTACATAAAATAATGGTGAAATCCGGCAGAAATTCGCAATAATTTTACAATTGTTGGTTCAGTCCATGAAAACCAGCCAGGATGACTTGAATGATGCGGTCTATATGCATATAATATACAAACTCCACCCTTAAAGGTGGAGTCTATACATGAATTATCATCTATAACAATGCATCAAACCAAATCCATATTGATAGCTGATGCGTATCTTGAAATTATACCCTACATTAACGTCAGCCCTATTTTCGAGCATCAATCATTATTTCCAACATCTTGATTGCTGCATCAGGGATAATAGTGCCCGGACCAAAAATTGCCATGGCACCTGCCTTATACAGGAAGTCATAGTCCTGAGGAGGAATTACACCACCCACAATCACCATAATATCCTCACGACCCAGTTTCCTGAGTTCTTCAATCACCTGCGGCACAAGTGTCTTATGTCCGGCTGCAAGACTGGAAACACCCAGTACATGCACATCATTCTCTACAGCTTGTCGTGCAGCTTCTGCCGGTGTTTGGAATAATGGTCCGATATCTACATCAAAGCCTATATCCGCATAGCCGGTTGCCACTACTTTAGCGCCCCTGTCGTGACCATCCTGACCCATTTTTGCGATCATGATACGCGGACGGCGGCCTTCCAAGGCAGCAAACTTATCAGCCAGTTCACAAGCATGCTTGAAACTGCTGTCATCTTTTGATTCTGATGAATATACTCCTGATATTGATCGTATCACGGCTTTATACCTCCCATAAACTTTTTCCAATGCCATGGATATTTCACCTAAAGAAGCACGTTTGCGGGCTGCATCAATGGCCAATGCCAGCAAGTTGCCTTCACCCGTTTCGGCAGCTTTGGTAAGAGCATCCAGTGTTTGTTGTACTTCTTCATTATTTCTGTTGGCCCGTAACAATGCCAGCCTCCTGAGCTGAGCTTCTCTTACGGCTGTATTGTCAACCTCAAGTGTTTCTATCGGATCTTCCTTGTCAAGCCTGTATTTATTTATCCCAACAATGGTGTCACGACTTGAATCGATACGTGCCTGTTTACGGGCTGCGGCCTCCTCAATACGCATCTTGGGTATGCCTGTTTCAATGGCTTTTGCCATACCACCCAGCGCCTCCACCTCTTCAATAAGCTTCCATGCATTATGTGCAATCTCATTGGTCAGTGATTCAACATAATAAGAACCGGCCCATGGGTCAACTACCTTGGTAATATTGGTCTCTTCCTGCAGGTATATCTGGGTATTTCGTGCTATACGGGCTGAGAAGTCTGTAGGCAGCGCAATTGCTTCATCCAGCGCATTGGTGTGCAGACTCTGGGTATGGCCCAGTGCTGCAGCAAGTGCTTCGACGGCAGTACGTGTCACATTGTTATATGGGTCCTGTTCTGTAAGACTCCATCCGGATGTTTGGCAATGTGTACGAAGCGCCATTGATTTATCATCCTTGGGATTAAACTGCTTCACAATCTTGGCCCATAATAGTCTGGCTGCGCGCATTTTGGCAATTTCCATGAAATGGTTCATGCCAATACCCCAGAAGAAAGATAACCGTGGAGCAAACGCATCCACTGGTATCCCTGCATGTATACCGGTACGCAAATATTCAAGTCCGTCGGCAAGAGTATAAGCCAGTTCAATATCTGCTGTTGCCCCGGCTTCCTGCATGTGGTAACCACTAATGGATATTGAATTGAATTTCTTCATGTTCTTTGAAGTAAATTCAAAAATATCGGCAATAATACGCATACTGGGTGCCGGAGGATAGATATAGGTATTTCGTACCATAAACTCCTTTAGGATGTCGTTCTGGATGGTACCTGTCAGCTTATCCAGCGATACGCCCTGTTCTTCGGCAGCTACAATATAAAATGCCAGAATCGGTAAAACTGCGCCGTTCATGGTCATTGAAACCGACATTTTGTCGAGGGGAATCTGGTCAAACAGAATCTTCATGTCGAGAATCGAGTCAATGGCAACACCGGCTTTACCAACATCACCTACAACTCTTTCATGGTCTGAATCATAACCACGATGTGTGGCAAGGTCAAAGGCAACCGATAAGCCCATCTGTCCGGCTGCGAGGTTTCTGCGGTAGAATGCATTGGATTCTTCAGCAGTAGAGAACCCGGCATACTGACGTATAGTCCATGGCTTCATCACATACATGGTGCTGTAAGGCCCTCTTAAAAAGGGAACCAGTCCGGCAGCATAATTGAGATGCTCCATCTTACTTAGATCAGCCTCTGTGTAAATTAGCTTTACAGGGATCTGTTCGGTAGTCATCCATTCAGTGCCTTTCACCGGCTCCTTGGGCGACTCCTTACCATTTGACCTGATATCAATATTCTTAAAATCGGGACGCATATCTTTAATTTGAGTACTTACTTGTTATTAAATAATCTATTCATGGCGTGAATTACTAAAACACCTTGATATTACAACATAACTTCCAACTTCTTTTGAAAGTTGTATAAGGTATTTAAGGCATTACTCTTCACATGTATAAACTCATCCACTCCGGCAGCTTTTAACGTATCAATGATATCCTTTGGATACCCGGCTACCACAACCAGTGCTTCCGGTTTACTGGTTTTTATACTCTTGGTAATATCCGCAGCCAGTTCAGCATACTCTTCATCAGAACTGCAGATCACTACGATCTCGGCATCCGATGCCAATGCTGCCTTAACTCCTTCTTCAGCAGTAGAAAAACCCGGATTATCAATGATTGAATATCCGGCACAGCCGAAGAAACCCGTGCTGAACGCAGCCCTTGCCTTACGCATTGCAGGATTTCCAATCGTCAGCATGAAAACGGCAGGACGCTTATTACCTTCGTTCTCCCATATTTCAGTAGCCAAACGCAAATCTTCAAATTCATCGGTTGCCCGCCTTATTTCAAGAGTTTTAAACTGAGGTTGTCTGAATGGCTTACTCTCAGGTTCTTCAGCCTCCATATCTTCTTCCATCTGAATCTTCTCAAGCATTTGCTCATTAAGATTGGGATGTTGATTGGTACCTAGGGCCAGGG
>JAEYXG010000201.1 GCA_023428585.1 Bacteroidota bacterium | reverse complement strand
AATGAAGCCAGACCAACAATTACATCACCGGGTGCTATTTTATCATTGGAAATAATAGAGTCACGACGGGCCCTTGCAGATACTGTGGAGTCAACAATGATGGTTCTAACCAAATCACCTACATCAGCTGTCTCACCGCCTGTTGACCAGATGCCAATACCATTTTGACGCAACTGTTCTAAAAAACTTTCTGTTCCATTGATTATTTCAGCAATTACATTACCCGGTATAAGATTCTTATTGCGACCAATGGTGCTTGATATAAGAATGTTATCGGTGATGCCAACACAAAGCAAGTCATCCGTGTTCATAACAATAGCATCCTGGGCAATACCTTTCCATACCGATAGATCACCGGTTTCCTTCCAATAAATATATGCCAGGGATGACTTGGTACCGGCACCATCAGCATGCATGATATTACACCATTCAGGGTCACCACCAAGAATGTCAGGGATAATCTTGCAAAAGGCCCTGGGAAAAATACCCTTGTCTACATTCTTTATGGCATTATGAACATCTTCCTTCCCGGCTGATACTCCCCTGCGGCTATATCTTGAATCCTGATTCATTTTACTGCTTACTGTTAGTAAGGGGAAGTCACGTTCAATTGAAGATCTTGACCTACCCCTAATAATACTTTGATCTACAAAATTTAATTAATTGAATATAAGCTGTTTCTTGGCTTGATCAAGTTTAAACCGACCCAGTGTGCTTATGGTGCTTTCACCGACAATTACGCCTTCAGTTAATTTGTGTGATACAGAAGCTTCAATATTTGAAGCTGTGCGTACTCCAATCCTGAGTTCTTTGATTTTAAAGACTGCTTTATCAGCAATGCTGCCTTCTGCCAAGATAATATTTGGGTCACCAACAAAGTCATCCTTTGAAATTGAGCCATTATGCAGTAATTTCTGAGCTTCAGGCAAGGAGAAGATAAAACCTCGATCATTAGGGTCAAGCATAAGATTAACGGTAATTCCATTGATTACGGCCGGAATCATGAAGGAGCCACCTTTGCCGGTTTCCAACTGAACAATATTATCTTCAGGATTTAACTTAATTTCAACTTTTTGTTGAGTAAATTCCTGGTTTTTAGCTTTTGGTACAAAATCCTTACTCAACACTCTGAATTCTGTTCTGCGGTTCAAAGCATGAGCTGCCTCTTTTTCAGGAACAGTAGTCAATGGTTCAATAAATGCTTCAGTTAGAGTGGTTCCTTCTTTAAACAAGAAGCCGTCCTTTCGTATGTCGCGGGCGAGTGTTCTTGGAACTCTTTCACCGTATCCTTTGGCAACAAGACGGGCAGGGTCAATACCTCGTTCAATAAGGTAATTGACAACAGATTCAGCTCTTCGTTGAGATAAGATATCGTTAAGTTCTTCCGTATCACGAGCGTCGGTATGGGCAGCAAGCTCAATCACAATGGTTTCATTATCAAGAAGAGTTTTGATCAAACCCTGCAAGGAATCCTGATATTGTGGTTTCAAATCCCATTTTGCCAAATCATATAGAATATCAGGCAGTACAACAGGTTTTTCAGGGATTGGCTCAAGCATGAAATCTATGACAAAGTCCTTGTTCTTTTCCATGCCAACGGTTGTTTCACGTGCCTTTTTATTGAAATAATTGTCCTTTACAACAGTTAATTCATAGGTTGTATTAGGTTTAATTTGTGATTTGCTAAAGGAGTAGAATCCCTTAGGATCAGTTTTAGCTTCAACGGATGAGCCATCAGAACCCACCAATTTAACAGAAGCCATAGGGACAAACTGCAGAGTGCGATCATCTTTGACAACACCTGAGAGTGTGAAAACAAGTGGAGGATTGTTAAATGAATAGATATCATCGCCGCCCCGGCTACCTTTACGGTTGGAGCTCATTACACCGGCATCCTCCCCCGGCTTGAATACCATAGCGAAATCATCGCCGCTTGAGTTGACTGGTACTTCAATATTGATTGGTTTAGACCACTCATTGTTGCGCTTGTATGATTTGAAGTTATCAAGTCCTCCCAATCCGGGATGTGCATTTGAGGCAAAGTACAGTGTAGTGTCATTTCTTAAGAAAGGGAAAACTTCATCACCGGGTGTATTAACCAAATCACCCAGGTTTAATGGTTTCTTGAACTTGTCGCCTGTAGAAGATCTGGTTGCAATCCAGAGATCTTTGCCTCCCTTACCACCCGGTCGGTCACTTGAAAATATAATGGTAAGTTCATCGGCACTAATTGCAGGATGCCCGTTTGTAACTGTGCTGTCGCTGCCTAGTTCCAAAACCTGGGGTTCACCCCAACCTTTACCCGATCTTTTAACCATCAGGATCTTGCAGTTGGAGCTTTCGGCATCTTCATTACCGCACCGGGTGAAGTACATAGTACTGAAGCTGGCATTGAATACCGGGGCTCCCTCGTTCGACGTAGTATTTAATTTTCCTTCGCTGTCAATCAGCGTTGGCTCACTCCATTCATCTTTTCTGTCCTGTCGCGATTGAAAGAGATCACTGAAATTTTGGCCGGTCCAACCATCCAATCCTTTACCTGTGCTTCCTTCGCGAGTGGATGTAAAAATGAGGGCGTTATAAAACTTATCAGAATAGGTTGCTGCAAAATCATCATTCTTTGAGTTGATTTTCTTTATGTTTTCAACGCTGTATTTTGTTGGATTATCAATCCATTCCTGGGCTTTGGTACATGATTCTACTCCATTCGATCCACGAGGGTCTTCAGGCACATTCTCAACATAAAGTGCGTAATATTGAGCGGCGAGTTCATACTTCTCATTTGCCTTCAACATATCGGCATAGTTGAGATATGCAACAGGGTTCTTTCTTGCAAAATCACTGTTAATCATACGACGATATGTTACTTCGGCACGTTTGGTATTATTCATCAAACGGTAACATTCGGCCATTTTATATGAGATTCTATCCTTTTCAGGCCTGCTTTTGGTACGTGAGTAGGCCTTTTTATATCTGGTGACCGCAATATTATACTGAAAAGTATTAAAGGCATCATCAGCCGCAGCCATTCTTCGCCCCTGTGCTGATATTTCAGGAGAGAAAATGAACATCAATAACAGAAATGATAATATTATTCTTGGATTCATGTAGTATGTGATTGAGTGATTAACTCATATATTTATTTCCTTCTCACGGTTAACGACATTGCCGGCAACATTATTGTTATCGGGCAAGGACGCACCACTACCTGATGAGGCAGTATTCTTAGAATTGTCAATGAAATCAGGCTTCCCTTTGTTGTTTTTGGTTTCGGGTTCTAATATCTTATCAATGTTGAGGTCTTCGGTATTGATGCGTGCCGATTCCCTGGCTGTTCTTAGTTCTTGGGTTATATTGCGTGTTTCATCCCTGAATTCCTTGGTAAGTTCACCCGACACACTCTTTATCTCATTCATTGTTCGTCCTAATTTTCTCGCAATTTCAGGGAGCTTCTTAGGGCCAAAGACAAAAAATGCAACAAGTAAAATAACTAAAAACTCTCCACCACTTATATCAAGAAACAATAAAGTGTTTTCCAGCATGGAACATTGATTTGGAGGGTAAAGATAAACATTTTTAAAATGAGTATTCAAGCTGGCAAAAAGAAAAGAGCAACCTCATTGGTTGCTCTTTTCTTTTAAATCAGAATTATGACTTGGGAATGATTACTTTTTAACGGTTTTGCCAGCAAGAGCTTTTTTAGCTTTCTTACGATCAGCCATTGTAATGAAATCAAATGATAGGGCTGCTGCATAAAAGATTGAAGAGTATGTACCAATGGCAATACCAATCATCAATGCAAAAATGAATCCCCTGATGACCTCACCACCAAAGATGAAAATTGCAATAAGTACAACCAAGGTAGTTCCTGCAGTATTGAAGGTACGACCTAATGTGCTGTTAATAGCAGCATTCATATTGTCTTTAAGTGCTCTTTTCGGATGCAATCCCAGATATTCCCTGATACGGTCAAAGATAATAACAGTATCGTTGATGGAATAACCAATAATGGAAAGCAATGCAGCAATCAACGACTGGTCTGCTTCAAGGTTAAACGGAAGTATGCCATAGAATATTGAGAAGATACCAATTGTAATCAATGTATCATGTGCCAAAGAGATCAAGCCTGCAAGTCCATACTGCCACCTCTTGAACCTGATAGCAATATATATAAATATGATCAACAAGGCAAAGAAAACAGCCATCACAGCACCTTGCTTGATATCATCGGCAATGGTAGGCCCTACTTTTTGAGAGCTCAATCGGCCGAGTATTTTTACATCGCTGTCAGAGGTGAAATCATTAACACTCATTGGAACTTTGTAGAAATCCTTAAGTCCTTCATACAATTTAGTTTCAACAATACTGTCAGCCGCTTTGCTATCGTCATCAATAATATACTTTGTAGTAATTTTAACCTGGTTGTTTCCGCCGAAAGTTTTTACCTCAGGAGCTTCACCAAATTGTGTGCTCAGGGCTTTTCTTACATCATTGGTAGTAACATCCTGATCAAAACGGACAACATAGGTCCTTCCTCCGGTAAAGTCAACTCCAAAGTTGAGCCCTTTAGTAGCCAATGATATCAAACCGGCTAGGATAATAACTCCAGATACTATATATAGCGTTTTCCTGATTTTAATAAAGTCAATATGAATATCAGTAAATGCATACCTTGTATATGAATTATCAAATGAAATGGTCTTATTCTTTCGTAGGAGATATTCGAAGATAATTCTCGAGATAAATATAGCGGTAAACAATGAAGTAATAATACCAATGATAAGGGTTGTAGCAAAACCCTGAATAGGACCGGAACCAAATATGTACAATACAATACCGGTGAGCAGTGTAGTAACGTTACCGTCAATAATTGCGGAGTAGGCATTGTTATAACCATCAGTAATAGCTAGTCGCATACCTTTACCTGCTCTTAGTTCTTCTCTGATACGCTCATAAATAATAACATTCGCATCAACCGCCATACCTAAGGTAAGGACAATACCGGCAATACCGGGTAGAGTCAAGACAGCGCCCAAAGAACTTAATACACCGAAAATAAAGAAGATATTGGCTACCAATGCAAGGTCAGCAATCCAACCGGCTCTGTTATAGTAACCAACCATATAAATAAGGACGAGGATGAAAGCAATTACAAATGATGATAGACCAGAATTGATGGATTCACGACCCAATGATGGTCCTACAACCTCTTCCTGAACAATGCGGGCCGGGGCGGGTAGTTTACCAGCCTTGAGGATGTTGCTCAAGTCCTGGGCTTCATCAACAGTGAAATTACCTGAAATGGATGATCTTCCATTAGGTATTTCACCATTTACCATTGGAGCACTGTAAACATAATTATCGAGAACGATGGCAATTTGATTGCCAATGTTGTCAGCAGTTAGTCGTTTCCATACCTTAGCACCGGCACTATTCATCAGCATAGTGATTTCAACACGGCCATTCTGGTCATAGTCCTGACGTGCATCAACCACAGCATCACCACCTAGGGGAGCCTTGCCATCCCGATTGGTAACCTTAAGAGCAACCAATTCAAGTACATCAGGCATTTCAGATTCAGGCTTGACTGTCCAGGCTAATTTCAGGTCTCTCGGAAAGATGTTGGTAACTTTAGCCAACATATTGTTTACCCTGGCAGTATCTTTAATAGCTGCACGTCCAACAGTTGCACCTTGTCCCGGGAAATATCTGCCACTTTCATCTGAGTAGATAGCAGGTCTGAGGTATGCATAGAGTGGATTTTCCTTGGCATATTTTTCAAATGATTCCTTTTGCTGTGCAGCAGCTGATGTGTCACTTATCTTTTCAAGCAATGATGAAGTATCTGAAGCGTTACTAGCGGTATCAACTACAGCTTCGGTTGCATCAGCATCTGAAATAGTTGTATTGTCGCCTTGTGAAGTGATAGTATCAATCATGGTGCTGTCAGTCACTACCTCGCCTGATGAAGCCAACCTTTTGTTGGCATCTTCAAAATACTGAACTAGGTCAGTAAACTGGTATGTTTCCCAGAATTCAAGTTGGGCAGTACCCTGCAGGAGCTTGCGAACACGCTCAGGTTCTTTAATACCGGGGAGCTCAACTAGGATACGACCGGCGGTTGATAATTTCTGTATATTAGGCTGTGCAACCCCAAACCTATCGATACGAGTACGAAGGATGTTGAATGTGCGGTCAATGGCGCCATTTGTTTCCTCCCTTATTACTTTGAGGACTTCATCGTTTGTGGAGTTGAAGTTAATCCTGTCCTTCAGGTCAACAGTGTTGAACACAGCTGCCAGTTTAGCATTTGGATCAACCTCTTCGAAAGATTGACCAAAAAGGGTTACAAAATCCTGCTGGCTGTTTTTCTGTTTTTCAACTGCTTTCTGTATCGCCTGGGTAAATACAGGGTTGTCACTATTGTCAGATAAAGCTTTAACAATATCAACAACAGAGACTTCCATTGTAACGTTCATACCGCCTTTAAGGTCAAGACCCAGGTTCAGTTCACGTTCTTTTACCTCACGGTAGGTATATTTTCTAACTAATATGTTATATACCGGTAGGTTTGCCACTGAATCGAGATAATAGCTTTCTCTGGCTTTAACCAATGAATCAAAAATAGAAGTTTCAAGTGTTGAATTCCCTTTAGATAATTCCTTGGCTAACTTGGTAACGCTCTCGTTTGTGGCATAATTCCTGGCTTTACTCTCAACCCTTTTTG
>JAEYXG010000173.1 GCA_023428585.1 Bacteroidota bacterium | reverse complement strand
TGCTTTGTACATTTATCTGTGCAATAACAACACATCAGCCATTCCACAACAGGCAAGAACAGCATTGGATGAATGGAATAAAGCAAACATTTCTTTTAAGGAAGAGCTTAAACTGGTTACTGAGTATTTGAAAATGGCAGATGGAATGAAATGATGCAGCTTATTCCATCAAATAAAGCGCGGATTACACAGATCACACAGATTACCGCTGTCATTGCTGAACTCAGAACACTAAACGCTTATATCTATCAAGCTGATATTAAGGTTTATGTCTCATTCTAAGAAGATATGTTCCATTCTTGGGTATTTCACCGTAAAGCTGAATTTTAGTTCCCGCTTTTTATTGGCGGGGAGTTTATATGCAAATATTTTTTCTAATTTTACGTATTATAACAATACTACCTGCATGTAAAAATGTCATAACCATGAAGCATCTTCTCCTTCCTGCATTTCTCTTCCTGAGCATTATTACCAATGCTCAGGGATCCTACCAGATAGCTGATACTACCAAAACATGGAGTACTATCACTTATGGTTGGGCCTCTTGGATGGTTATGGGTTGTGGCGGTACAACCACTACCCGATTATCAGATACCGGAGATCCGGGTAATCCGTACCTTGCAGTATTTGAATGTAATGATTCATTGTACCTGGAGTGGGAGGAAGCCGGATTTATAAGGGAAGATACCATAGCTAAACAGGTGTTCTTCAGTTATGGCGAAGAAGAGGGTTTGATATATGACTTTAGCCTGGCAGTTGGTGATACTGTGGTGGTAAACAATATGTCGATGAACGATGAAACACAACCACTTGTGTGCGACAGTATAGATCAGGTAGATATCAACGGGGTGATGAAAAACCGGTTTTATCTGTTTGGTATTGAAAGTTCCACCAATGAGACTTACAATCCTGCCGAAGTCTGGATTGAAGGTATTGGCAGTAATTATGGTATATTATACAGTGGTTTAGGTTCTGTTCCTATGGGTGGAGGGACTCACAGCATGCTTTGCTGCTCGCAGAATGGTATTACCATCTATATGGATTCTATGTTCACCAAATGTTATTATGATACATTTTATCCGCTGATCATTCAAAACCAATACGATACAGCCTACCTCAACACCTATTATGAATTTCAGGTGTTGATTGATACCGGCGATGCCGACTCGGTAATCCTGATTGGGGATGTTATTCCCGAGGGTTTTAGCTTTGATCCGTTAACCGGAATCTTATCAGGAACGCCCACAGAAGCAGGTGCGCTCGGCTGTGTCATTACGATTAGGAATGGCGATAATGGCTGGCTGACCGATGCGATCTGGGATGATTTTATTGTGGTGATGCCTGTCTCTGCCGGTAATATCCAGAATTCTGAACACCTTAAAGTATACCCCAATCCCTTTAGTTCAATCCTGAACATTGAATTCGATCAACCGGGTAATCAAAGTTTTTTCAATAAGGCGGATTACTTCATGGAAATCTATTCATCAGAAGGCAGGCTCATTAAACGAACTGCCTTCAACGGCTCAGCATATACTAATCTTAGTAATCTGCAACAGGGTTTATATCTGATTAGAATAGCCGATAACAAAGGGAAGGTGGTTTTATCCCGGCAGGTAGTGAAGCAATAAAATAAGCCTGTAAAGATATAGCCTTTGGCAGTGAAGCGGCAGCATACAAGTCTTTCAACTCTTGATATCAATCAGTTTGCCTTTTTTGATCAGGCGCAGCTCTTTCTTCAAACGGCACTTGTTTTTACTTGTTTGATCAGCAGGGTCAAGCTTTGAAAGGTCGGGTTTACCGGCATTGACCCAGGCTGTATACCAGTAACTGGCGGTGGCATTCAAAGCTAATCGAAGTTGCTTTTCCACCATCCCGTTGGTCCTGATGTTAAATAGCTCTACATACTGATCGGAATAAATCGGTACACCTGCCCGATTGGTTATCTTTTTACCACTTGCATCCATGAGGTAGAGGCTGTCGGCGGGGAGTAATTGGCTCAGTTCTTTGTCGGCAAGCAGCAGAGGTTCCACCAATGCATTGGAGGCATAGATAATACGCCATGTCTCACCTTGAATGTCCTCTATATAAATTGCCTGACCGGGATAATAATTAAAACCAGCGCCCAGTTGTTCTGCCATGCGTGTTTCCCAGAAGGAGTGAATGCCTTCCTGTCCTGTTAGCTGACCGTTGTAATTTACTGTTGTGTGGAGTGGGGTATGTGCATCACCAATATAGTGGCCAAGGTCGGCAGCAATAAAAAGTATGGACTGTTTATCCTGTTTTCTGAAGGCAGTGGTGAGTTTATCCATCATCTCAGGTATATACCAGGGCAATATTCCGTTTTTCTGCAAAAACTCTTCACCATACTTCTGCCGGGCTTCTTTTAAAGTTGCAGGCAAACTGTCGACCGCTCCGAAGTTCTCCTGATCAAAGTAATGGCGCGCATCTTCGTCCTTGTCGTTCAGCAGGCTTCTTCTGATATCGGGCATTGCACCTGCGTGGGTGATATAATCGATATGGTTATAGAAGAAAGGCAGCATAGGATGAGGGAGTGCAAGCACTGCCGCATGGTTGATTCGTTCATGGCCGTAAGGCCCCCATGAAAGTAGCAGCGGTAAGCTCAGAATAATTAGTAAGGTAGGCAGAATTTTTTGCATGCGCAAATATACTCCATTCTTCCTTATTTCTGTATAACCAGTTTCTCCCGGTGATTTCCTGCAGCTGTATTCAATTCAAGAAGGTAAACGCCTGATACCAGTTTATTTGTGAGGTTCAGCTCAGTAATATGGTCTCCCGGTTCAAGGTTCATTCCTGCCAGTTCATACACTATAGTGCCGCGCATATCCGTAATGCGAAGATTGGCCTGCAGCTTTTCACGACAGGTTATCTTTACACTGAAGTATCCATCATTGGGATTGGAATAAATCTTGAAAGTGAGGGGTTCAGTAACTGTATAGCGAACTGCTATGGTAGTGCTGTCATATCCTCCTGAGAGGCAGGTAAGCAGTCCGCTTCTATCACCAAACAGCATTTCCATGGTGGCATCACCTGTAATATCAGGAATGGCATTCAGCGCATCCACCGGATCAGCGGCAGGGTAGGCGAAGATAAGAGAGCCTTTGGGCCCGTCAAGGAAATAAGCGTAATTGCTCTGATACAAGGTCCCGATGATGGCATCGTCCTTCCCATCAAAAGTGATATCTCCTATATTGGCTACACACCACGACTTATCGGCCAGGGGTTGCTGCCATATATAGTTGCCATTATTTCCATCGAGCAGTATCCCATTGGTACCGCTATGTGCTACCAGCACATCCCGGTCGCCGTCGTTATTGGCATCACCCAAATCATCCAAGCGAAGTATCAATACATTGCCAATGCTGCGTTGTTGCACATTGGCTCCTGTAACACTATTGAAATAGAACACATTGCCGCTGAAATCACCGGCTGCAACATCCTTCTTGCCATCGCCTGTTATATCATCCAGTTGCAGCAATGCCCATACCGAGCTGCCGGGTGTATTATGCATCCATTTCTGGGCGCCTTTTGAGCCATCAATACCGTAAACGGCACCAATTGTCTCGGAGGCATTTGAAGCCCCTGCCAATACATCGGGCTTGCCATCGCCGGTGAAGTCTTCCACTCCAATAACCGAGAATGCGGGTCCACCGGTAGGCCTTTCCCAGATGGATGCTCCGGTTAATCCGTTAAGGCAGTATATTCTCTTTGGGCCGGTACCATCACCATCATCACCTGCGGCGGCAAGCACATCATGTGAGCCGTCGTTGTTGTAGTCATATTTGCTGTCAACGGCGTAAATCCATCCTCCGTCGCCATAAGTGGTGGTAGTGTGTACCCAAAGCAGCAGTCCTGTTT
>JAEYXG010000172.1 GCA_023428585.1 Bacteroidota bacterium | reverse complement strand
TTATAACATTATGCTTTCTTCCGGCAGCAGTAATTCCACCCGATGTACCCCTCCACGACATGATTGTTGCACCTCCGGCTAGTCCGCCTTCTAGAATTTCATCCCAGCCTATGATCTCACGACCTTTCTTGTTGATGAACTTCTCTATTCGTTGCACAAAATAACTCTGTAATTCATGCTCATCTTTCAAACCTTGATCTCTCATACGTTGTTGACAGCGCTGACAGGATTCCCATCTGATTTTAGGGGCTTCATCTCCACCAATATGAATGTAATGTGATGGAAAAATATCAATAACCTCAGTCAGTATGTCTTCTAGAAATTTAAATGTCTGCTCTTTCCCGGCACAAAATATGTCATCAGTTACTCCCCACCAGGTCCATACTTCAAAAGGGCCTCCTGTACAAGAGTATTGTGGATAGGCAGCCAACGCCGCCAAAGCATGACCCGGGAGTTCAATTTCAGGAATTACATTAACGTAGCGTGCAGCTGCGTATTTTACAATTTCACGGGCTTCATCCTGAGTGTAATATCCGCCATACGCCGTGCTGTCTTGTCCTTCATTTCTACCAACGGCAGTGCTTTTTCGCCATGCTCCTTTTTGTGTTAAGAGCGGATATTTCTTAATCTCCAAACGCCAACCTTGATCATCAGTCAAATGCCAATGAAAATTATTCATCTTGTAGAATGACATTAGATCAATATATTTTTTAATGAACTCTAATGGGAAATAGTGCCGGCATACATCCAGATGCATTCCGCGATATTTAAATCGTGGATAATCAACAATCTTACAACCATTTATGCAGAGTTCTGCTAATTGATTGTTAGTGGTCAACTCCTTATTATTTCTATTGATATCCTCATGGATTGCTGCATTCTTCAATGTGAATTCCGGTGGAATCATTTGTATGAAGCTTTGAATGCCATAGAACAATCCTCTGTATGATGATGCCTTAAGTATTATCCTGTTGCTTTTTACAATCAGATTATAACCTTCGTCGTTTGAATTGTTAATAGCCGATAAAGTTAATTCAATAACATTATTGTACTTTTTGATAAGCTCCTTGTCTGCCTCATTAACGACAATATCATTATTCTGACGAGAACCCAGATTTATTGACTCTCCAATTAACCTGGCTAACCTTAAAAGCTCCTTGTCATTCCTGTTGATGGTTATTATTGTAGAATTTGAAAGCTGAAAGTCGCCATCGTTTCCTACTTCGTATGAAACCGGGCATGGGATAATTGAATGATCTTGTGTATAGGCTGCATTTACCAATAGTATTAAAATAAACAAGAGATACCTTTTTTTCATGGCCAGGTGGTTAGAATTCTAAAGGATATTCTCCAGCTTCAGTTAATCTTGCTATTCTATCTATTACAAGTGGTTTGTCTTGTTTATATGTTATACCAAACCATTGCCCCTTATTTGGAAGAACCTTGACCCTGGCTTCGTTTGATTTTATCAATGTGTCAACAGCGCTTGGAATGTAGAATTCAGCACTCAAGTTATTTGCATTGGCTGTAATAAAGCGACGAAAATGCAGGTCTAGCTGATTAAAGAAACAGTGTTTGAAACACCAGAAATTCATTGAAACCAAGGTGTCATCATCTAATGGCTTTTTTAATTCGATTGTTTCAGCATTGAATATCCTGTCATTCTCTCTGGCAATTTTAGTGTGTTCTACAACACTTTCAAGCCATTGGTCATCATCAATCGTGCATACTCCTCTTGACACAGTGCCAAAATCTGAAAGGGTGTTCTTTAATTCATAGGCAACCATGGCATAATCAGTACAATCATTCTCTGTGCTGAAATATTCAACCGCTTTTTGGAAAGCTTCCCTGCCATAAAAATCGTCAGCATTGATTACCACGAAAGGTTCTTTAATAATCTTGGCGGCCATAAGTACTGCATGCCCTGTTCCCCATGGCTTTGTCCTCCCTTCAGGGGGTGTTATACCTTCAGGCAGACTGTCTAATTCCTGGAATACCCATTCAATAGGCAAAGTTTTACTAAGCCTGTCGGCGAATACCGTTTTAAAATCAGCCTCAATATCTTTCCTTATTATGAATACTATTTTGCCAAATCCTGCTCTTTTGGCATCAAATACTGAATAGTCGAGAATGGTTTGACCACCGGGACCAACCGGATCTATCTGTTTTAATCCGCCATATCTGCTGCCCATTCCTGCAGCTAGTATTAGAAGTGTAGGTTTCATTATTGAATTATTGTAAATATCTTGGTTTATTTATCTCTCTTACCTCAATTTATTTCCCTTTACTGCAAAGTAGAATATGTAAAGATATAATGGCAACATTATCATGTATGCCTCTCTATTGCCCATTACATCCACAAGTGAACCGTAAATAACAGGTATGATTGCACCTCCGGCAATACCCATAACCAACAAAGCAGACCCCGATTTGGTGAATTTGCCCAGATCAGCAATAGCTAGTGGCCATATGCTTGGCCACATCATGGCATTTGCAAATCCTAGTAATCCTATAAACAATACACTCACAAATCCATTGGCAAACAATGCCACCAGAGTAAATGCCATGCCCAATACTGCTGAAATAGCCATGGCTCTATCTTGCTTTAAATATCTTGGAATAGTAATTATACCAACAATATATCCAATTACCATCGAAACAAGTGTTAAACTGGTAAAATAGCGCGACATATCGAGTGATATGCCCAATGATTTTCCATAAAGGACTATGGTATCACCTGCCATAACTTCCACTCCAACATAAAAGAAGATGGCAAGGAAACCCAGTAATAGATGAGGATATTTATACCAAGCATTCTTGGTGGCTACTGATGGATCATGTTGGTCATCATCCACTTCGGGGTCAATTTCAGGCAGATGTGCATATCTGATCATAAAAGCAAGTAAGGTGAGTACAATCGCCATCACTACATAAGGCATTATCACCTTGTTTGCCAAAGCATCAAGCATTATCTCCTTTTCAGTACCCGAAACAAGATTGACCTGTTCCATCAATTGGTTGGCACCACTTAATATCAATGCCCCCAGAATAATCGGACTTATTGTACCTGCCACTTTATTGGCGATGCCCATGATGGCAATCCGTTTGGCAGCACTTTCACGGGGTCCTAGTATGGTTATGTATGGATTGGATGCTGTTTGTAGCAATGCAAGCCCAGATCCTTGCACAAACAAGCCTGTAAGAAATAAACCAAAAGTACGGTTCATTGCTGCAGGTATAAATAATAATGAACCTACTGCCATTATCAATAATCCAAGTGCCATCCCATTTTTAAAGCCCACTTTTTTTAATACCAGTGATGAAGGTGGTGCCATGAAAAGGTAGGAAATATAAAAGGCAAAGGTTACAAAATAGGCCTGAAGATTACTTAATTCACACGCAATCTTGAGAAACGGTATAAGTG
>JAEYXG010000367.1 GCA_023428585.1 Bacteroidota bacterium | reverse complement strand
GCTCCCCTTTAACTTTCCATCATCCATCGGATAAACCTGATAGGAGAATTCAACTTTACGACACAGATACACGTTGATACTGCTTAATTTATCCTGTCCTACTGCCAGATTCAGGTATTGGATCATTGACTGCTTCGGCTTGACGGTAACATCCAATTCGTAGCTCCTGACTTTGGAAGTAACGGTTCCAAGATCATTTACCTTCCCCTTTTCAGGGACAATATATATTTCAGGATTGTAATAAAAGTTTTTCTGGGGTGCTTCTACCACAAGCAATGCCACTCTGTAAACACCGTCCTCATTTTCCGAATGCCCCAACTTTAGTTGTTTGTATTCCATTTCATCATAATACTGAAAGGAGAAATTTCCGTTAGCATCCGTTTTAGTGGTAGCCAGCGTTGTGCCATAGAAAATATCAGGTTCCCCAATGTCAGGCGGGAGTCTCAGATTTACTATGTTACTCATCGATAATGAAGACTGACGAAGGCAAACAGCTTGCCCTATAACCAACCTGATTGTAGTACCGGCCATGTCATAGGCTTTGTTTTCACCTGGATCATAATACTTGTACTGCAGTTTTCCCTTTACGGTAGTTGCCGATACAAATGGTGGGGGCTCAAACTTGATCCCGTTTATTACCACCGGCGCAGGCTTGGTGCGAACAAAATCATCTCCGTCAAGCTCAAAACCTTCCTTCTTCCAGGTAAAGCTGCACACTTCACTGACACCATTGTTCCTAAATCTCACCTTATTCGCCGGATCTCTGGCAGTTATCCTGAATGCATAGGTTTTGCCCTCTACCATCAACGGTTGCGCAGGTCCGAATATGAAAGCATTTCCGGTCACCTCCTGCTGAAAGAAGGGTGGCCGTAAGGCCGAATTCATGGCGTCTTCCGGACTATGGTCTCCCGGCATTACTTCAACCATGGTAATTTTATAGCGTGTCATTGCCGGTGCACCTGCAGGATGAGTCCATGACAGAATCAAACTTTGAGGGGTGATCGGATTAATGCGCTCTCCGCAAATCGGCTGTGTAATAACGGGCGGTTCTATATCTGAAACATTGAAAGGAGCGCTGCAACCCATGGGTTCTTCATCTGATAGTGGCTGATCGGTGACAAAATCCCATGCCCGCAAACAGATGGTATAATAGTCCTCAGGCAGCCCATTGCCCATGATCACATCATTCTCAGTTATACCTTCAAATAAAAGGTGATCTTCATCAAAAACATCTCCCAGGTTATTCACGTTAAGCATCACTGATGCACCGGGAGCTATAACCAACGGCTGACCCGGCTTATATCCCTGTTCAGTGGTTACGCTGATTCCGCCTTCGCCCGTGATTGACCCGGTAAGGTAAATACGCGCAGTAGCACCTGTTGGTGATATGTTACGGATGGTTGCCAGGATCTTGCCGGGCTGTGACGTATAATCACTGATTTTGGTGGTATAAGGCGGACTCACTGCAATATTCACCTGTATGGGATAATTCTGTCCGCTGACTTCCGCTGCAGCAAAAAGCAGCACAGAAATCATGAACCACAAACACATGCCGTAATGTGTCCGGATGTTTCTATTTATTGAAGGGAGGGTGTTTTCAGAATGTGTACGCATAATTCAAATCTCCTTTAAATTCGTTAAAACCTGTACTTACTGAGCCTTCAGGATATTGTTGCCTGGTCAGATACAGGCTTAATCGTAGATTATGATGTTGATTGATACGGTATGAGCCGTTAATCTGGTGATTATATAACCAGCCCTTTTCGTTGTTGTAGTCTGTTCTCATGATGGAATTGCTGAAGCCGGCATTCACGGCTCCCTTTAACCATCCCTTGGACACTCCCACCGTAAAGCCCGATATCTTATTCTGTCCTGCAAAATTATCGAGCAGTGTATGATTCAACCCCAAATCGAACCCCAGCATTTGCTCATTGAAGCCAAGGTTATAGTTAAGATTCATGATGGTAGCTGTTAATTCAGAGTAATCGGCTGTAGCCGCATTTTTATCATTCAGTCCGCTCCTGTTGAACATGAACAGAACCATGTGATTCATTTTGGTGCCCGTAAACATGAGTCGGGGTGTAACACTCAGGTTGCTGGTTGTCTGGTATAGCTTGAGCGTATCAATCAATGGCAACCTGCCCGCTTTTTGATTATTACTGTAATTACTGTAATTCAGATCGATGCCAAATACAGGGGCAGGATTAAACGACAAGTTGGCCGATGATATAGTGCGGGTGGTAGTCGCCTTCTTGGTATTCCTCAGATTGTCATGCTGCAACCCTATACTTCCCCTCACATACAACTTCCTTTTAAACATAGGGAAGGAAGGAGCCAAGGTGAAATTCTCCATGTCATCATTGAAATAGTAAGCACCCATCGACTTATACTTAGGATCAATACGCCGGTATTCGGCCCTCAGATTAAATTTTTTGGACTTATAGTTAAGGGAAGTCCGCGCAGCCGTGGTAAGCTCAGATGATTCATTAATGGTTATAAACTTGTTGAGTTTATCCAGCGTAGGCTCATTTTCCGCATCTCCAAAGGCAGGTATCGAAGCATCGGTAGTATAGAGTGATGCGGCTATCTCGGCTTCAAAAGTCAGGCTTTTCGACAGCGTAAAGAGACTATTGAAGCCCGATACTATATTCTGCTCGGGTGCTGCGTAAGGAGCGCCTTCCTTTGGAATAAGAGAAAGGCTATCATCACGGATGTTAAGCACAATCCAGTCAATATAATTCTTCTTGCTCCCAACGCCCAATTTGATGGCATAACCTTTGCGAGTGAACGATTGAACGGTATCATTTTCATTCTCATACAAGCCGGTACTTCGCTTGAACCGGCCATAGATAGCGCCAAACCTGAATTTACCCGGATTAAGTTCAATGCCGCCACCCAGGAAAGTATGCCCTGCCAGCGTGAAGTCAGAGAACCTTATATTCCGGTAACCACCATGCATCGTGAGCCATTTGTAGGAAGGGCTCAAACCAAACTGGTTGAATGGCTGCGTATAGGCAGCCTTCTTATCGCTGAAGCGAAAGGAAAAGGGCATGTTGATACCATATACTGACAGGGTAGCATTCCCGGTAAATACCATCATGAAGGGATTCATCCGATCCTCAATTCCCGATGAATTATACCCAATGAAGTTAGCCCCCACGGATCCATGTAAAGTAACGGGTTTCTCATTCCTGATATTATCAAGCTGTTGCGACACAACAGAAAGTGGGAGAATAATATACGCGGCAAGGATAAACAGCGTATTACGGGTGATGGCATGTTTCATTCCGCTAGACTTTACGGATTAATAAATAGCTGAAACTCAATAATACCGCTACGTGCGCAACGGTTAAACCTATCCCCCGATTTCACGTATTGCTGGTGAAATATATATTCAAATATAGGGATGATTTTTCGTATGTCAAGAGATTTGTTGTAAAAATCAAAAAAATGTAGTGACAACTCGCGAGTTGTCCGTTTAATGATAACCTTCCCGGCGAACAATAGTAGAGACGCCATGCCTGGCGTCTCCTTATTTTACTACCAGCCCTTCTTCCTAAGATGCGGGACAGGCAAAGATGTTCAACATAGTTCAATGCCTGCGGCGTTCAAAGTGGTTCAACATGGTTCAAAGTTGTGCCCAGCAGAGCGGGATGATACACCTAATTTGACGAAGAATCAGTATGCTCCGGAATCTATAGATCTACGCTGATTTTCCTCGTTGCCTTGTATTATCATATCTATTGCATATATATGAATTCATTTCCAAGATAACCTATTATTTCGCTTTCAACTTTAACTATTTTTTTCTTGTCAAAGTAAAATTGGAATTGAACCACTCCCATATTTATATACCAGCAATAATCCACTTTGTTATTATTGGTAATCATATTTGGATTCAAGTCCTCATTGGTCGAACCACTGTTTGAAAAAACTGTAAAGTTCCTCTTTATAAAAGTTAAATCAGATGTGTCGCGAATAATATGATAGCTTTTAGAACCTCTAGCAATAAACTCAAAATATTTACTTTTAATCTGCTCCTTTTCCCTTATTTGAGAATCCGTTATATATCTGTTAAATACCTTAAGATTTACCATATAGGAAACAAAGTTACTAATTGGTACATTCTTAAGTTCTTTGGGTCTATATATTAATGAAGGAGGGTAAGCAACCAAAAAGTCTACTTCTTTTGTATTGTCGTATATAACGTAGCTTCCGTGTTCATATTTGTTTGTAAGAATGTAAACCGTTCCAATTCCATTATTCTCATAGGGAGTTTTAACATAGTTATCCCTAATATTTTCTGGTAAATACCCTAGCAAGTAATAAAGATTCTTATTATTCTCAGTATATATTCTGAATAGTATATCTTCTTTATGTAGAATTCTGAACAATACTACTAACATAATGAGACTAATGATAACAATCTTAATTATCTTCCCCATATGCTTCTTTTTATTATAATTTGTTGAACTTTAGTAAACGAAGCTCCTTGATTATATACTCCTCGATAGTCCATAAGTCCATTTGGATTATAAGTGTACCCTTCTGAAGAATGGGTGAATCCAAAAAGTGCATGGCCTAATTCATGCAATGTTGCATTGACATAAGTGTATATAGGAAGTACGTTATTGGGATGTATTGCACTTAAACCAAACTGAAAGAAACTCATTACTAGCTTAAACTCCTGTTTCATATCTTTAGAAATTTATGATTTTCAATTTGCCCATCCTTAAAGGTTATTCTGACTAAATATATTCCACGTTCAAGTGTAGAAATATCAATATGTGCAGGAAAGGAATTTGTATGAATAGAATGCATTAGTTTGCCGTTTAAATCAATAATTTCAACTTTCTCACCCAATTTTACACTTCGAATTACTATTTGGTCTGTTGCAGGATTAGGTGAGATGTTTGAATGTAGAATCATAATATCAGTTGACTTATTGTTTACCAATAGTCCTTGATTGTTTAGTTTTAAGAATAGCAAATCATATAATTGCTTCTCGTGACTGAATTTTCCCGCACAAATAAAAACACCGCCATCTTTAGTTGCAAGAATATAATTTGTTTCATAATAGGCATCGCCACCAATGTAATTTACAAACCTTGGTTGCAATGTAGAATCAACCTGACCAATCATAATCCAGTCTACCTCTTGTGGCCATGGAATCCCTATAGTATTATTCTTATATCCAGCAAAGAAAATGGAATCCTGATTTTCAAAATCGATTGAATGGCGCATTGCTGTTACCTCTGAAGAGTCAACCGTTCCGAAATTATTCCATTGTATGATATTGTATGAAGTATCAATCTTATATAGAAATATATCATCTGCGCCTCTCTGTTCTGGATGTTCATTTGAGCTACTTAATAAAAAAATATCAGGAGAAAACCATTTAACGGACAATCGCGAAACAAATCCATTAAAAAACGTTTCCATACCCAGATAATTCAAATTAAGATCATAGACGGAGATAGTTGGACTATTTGGTATCGGTTGAAGTCCGGCTGGAACTATCAACCAAATGTTGCTTGAGTCAGGAGTCAATACATATGTGTAGGCGTAAACAGCCATGCCAGGAAAAACAGTTTCAGTTAAAAAATTACCATTTTCATCAAGCTTTATTAAATATGGACTGCCATGAGAAAGTAGTCCAACACAAACGGAACCACATAAAATGTATTCATTGTTTACACTGAATATTTCTTGAATGGAATATCTATTATAAGCACTATTCCTTATCATCTTACTCCATACGATATCTCTATTTATATCAAGTTTGCAGATTAAGAGGCCATAGATTGAATCACCCGGAGATTTGAATATACCTGCTACAATAAAGCCATCTTCTATTTCTGTAATACAGTCAAAACTAAATATAGTATCTCCAAAAATGTAATTTTTCACAACGGTATCTCCGTTTGAATCAAAAATCAGCATGTATCCCCTGATCAACTCATGAAATCCGTAATCATGCCCAGTTCTTTCAGCAATTATTACATTTATTCTATTATCGGAGGACTCACAAGCTTTATAAGCAAATTTGCTCAATGAATCTTCCAAGAATAAAGAATAAGTGCCTTGCCCCAAAAGACCTGCTGTAAAAAAAAGAAATATTGTTGTAAGATATATGTATTTCATTGTTAACGACCTAACGGTTCAACCATGGCATCACAAATTACACCCCTTTTTCTAAATATATAGTTTAATTGATGATATATGTTCCTATATGAATTATTATCTAATATATCAAAGCTTTTAACATCAGATTCAGGGCAATACATTTTATTCTCATTGTTTGTATTCATCC
>JAEYXG010000333.1 GCA_023428585.1 Bacteroidota bacterium | reverse complement strand
CACTTGAGCCCCCAATGCTACAAGTGTTTCTATCAAAACGGCGGTTTGTATGGTCATATGAAGTGATCCTGTAATACGAACATCCTTCAGAGGTTTCTCATGTGCAAACTTCTGTCTAATAGCCATGAGTCCCGGCATTTCTTTTTCAGCAATCTCAATTTCCTTACGGCCAAATTCTGCAAGCGTAATGTCTTTGATTTTATATGGTAATGAAGTTGTTTCTGTAATATTCATCTCTCGCTATTTTATATCATTTTTAAGGCTGCAAAGGTATGAATTATAATAATACAATAAGCTGAGAAAGCTATGTCCTTTCCTAACCAACCATCCGTTGATGTTTAAGCTTATCTGCCAGTTGCCATCTTGGCTTATTCATCACAATTTCCTTTCTGATAATCTATTATTCCTTATTTTCGTGCCCTATTAGTCGTGAATTATGAGTATATTAAAATTAATTTCCAATACAAGGCAAGAAGGAAGAAAGCAGTTGGCTGTGCTTATTGATCCTGATAAAACCGATGATTCAAAGCTGAAACAAATTGCCCTGCTGGGTGCAGATAACAAGGTTGACTATTTCTTTGTGGGAGGCAGCTTACTCGTAAATAATGGATTGGATAATTGTATAAAAACAATTAAAGATCTGTCGGGGATACCGGTAGTGCTATTCCCAGGCAATACGTTACAGATGAGCTATCGTGCCGATGCCATGCTCTTCCTGTCGCTTATATCGGGCCGAAATCCCGAAATGCTTATCGGTCGTCATGTTGTGGCGGCGCCTTACCTAAAGCTCAGCAATGTAGAGGTTATTGGTACCGGTTACATGCTTGTTGAAAGCGGGAAGCCGACTGCCGTCTCCTACATGAGTAATTCAAGTCCCATACCTGCCGATAAGGATGATATTGCAATGTGCACAGCCATGGCAGGAGAAATGCTTGGTCTTAAACTTATTTTCATGGATGCCGGAAGTGGTGCCATTCATCCTGTTTCTGCCTCCATGATTCAACATGTAAGCCAAAGCATCGACATTCCACTTATTGTTGGCGGTGGAATTTCAACTCCTGAGCTCGCACAGAAAAGTGCTGTTGCCGGGGCTGATGTAATAGTTATCGGTAATATTGTCGAGAAGAAACCTACTGTCATAGCTGAAATCGCCTCCGCCCTCAGAGATGTTCGGGTAACAAATAAACCTCATTCCAATCTTAATCTATAAACGTCATAATAATATGAACAAACTGCTTACTACCCTTCTCCTTGCTTTACAATTATCCTTTGTCTTCGCACAGGACAAAATGCTAGTCCCGGAAGAAATAATGGCCAATAGAAAGCTCTATCCAACTACACTCATTAATCTCAAATGGCAGGGCAACACAGGTTTTTACACATGGCAGGTTCCCAATGCTATTCTGAGAGGCCATGTCAATAATGACCAAAGAGATACACTTGTTACACTTGGGAAGTTTAATGAACTATTAACTAGGGCAGGCAAAGAAACGGTAAAAAGAATACCATATATCAACTGGCTGGACGGAACAACCATGCAGTTCAGCATTGATAATGACTATTATTCAATAAACCTTGCAAAGTCATGGAAAGATGGAATAATGTCCATAAATCATAGCTTACCTGCTAAAGCTGCCAATGCTGATGCAGCGCCTGTTAATGGATATTTGGCCTATACTGTTGAAAACGGACTATATATCTCTGATGGAAGCAAGGAAATTGTGGTGGCGGAAGACCAGAACAAAGGCATAGTATATGGGCAAACTGTTCATCGTAATGAATTTGGAATTAGCAAAGGCACTTTCTGGTCTCCCGCAGGTAATTTGCTGGCATTTTATCGAATGGATGAATCCATGGTAACTGAATACCCATTGGTTGATGTTACCGCCCGTGTTGCAGAACTCAATAACATTAGGTATCCCATGGCCGGAATGGCAAGTCACCATGTCACCGTAGGAATATACAATATCAATAATAAACAGACAGTGTATCTTAATACTGGTGAGCCTAAAGAACAATACCTCACAAACATAGCCTGGAGTCCTGACCAACAATACTTATTTATTGCAATTCTTAACCGCGATCAAAACCACTTAAAACTTAACCAGTATGATGTGAACACCGGCAACTACATAAAAACACTTTTTGAAGAAAAGAATGACCGCTATGTAGAGCCCCTAAATCCAATGTTGTTTATTCCAGGCAATGATGACCAGTTTATTTGGCAGAGTCAGCATGATGGATTCAACCATTTGTATCTGTATGATATTAGTGGAAGTCTCGTAAAACAACTCACATCAGGCAACTGGATGGTTAATAGCATTCTTGGTTATGATGATTCAGCAAAAGGCATTTTCTATACCTCATCTGAAGCTTCTGCAATTGGCGAGCATCTTTATTATCTCAACCTTAAAACCGGCAAACACAGGCAGCTAACAAACAATAGTGGCACTCACCGGCCCTTGGTTCGTACTGATGGGAAATATTTTATAACTACATACAGTAACTTGACAACACCTTCAGTGTCCTTACTGGTAGATGTAAAAACCGGCAATACCAAAGAACTAAACAAGTCGGAAAATCCATTGACTGAATATTCACTTGGTGAAACCAACATTTTCACCATTAAATCGGCTGATGGAACCACAGATCTATTTTGCCGGCTTATTAAACCGGCAAATTTCGATGCTTCGAAGAAATATCCTGTATTTATTTATGTTTATGGTGGGCCTCACGCACAATTGGTTACCGACACGTGGATGAGTGGAGGTTTGTTCCTGCAATATATGGCACAGAAAGGTTACGTTGTTTTCACACTCGACAATAGGGGGTCAGCCAACAGGGGCTTTGATTTCGAGAGCATTATACATAGGAATTTAGGGGTTGCTGAAATGGCTGACCAAATGAAAGGAGTGGAATACCTGCTAACATTGCCTTTTGTAGATACCAACCGTATCGGTGTGGATGGATGGAGTTATGGTGGATTTATGACTGTAAACCTCAAGCTTACTTATCCTAATATATTCAAGGTGGCTACTGCCGGTGGCCCGGTATGTGATTGGAAATACTATGAAATTATGTATGGTGAGCGATATATGGATACTCCCGAGCAGAATCCTGAAGGGTACAAGTCAGCTAGCCTTATTGAACGCGCAGGCCAGTTGGAGGGCAAGTTGCTTATCATACACGGGGGCATCGATAATACTGTCGTTTGGCAACAAAGCCTAGATTTTGTGAGAGCATGTATTGAGAACAAGAAGCAGCTTGACTATTTTGTCTATCCAACACATGAACATAATGTTGGAGGTATTGACAGGGCTCATTTATTTCGAAAGATTTCGGAGTATTTTGACACAAACCTTTAATTAATCCAGGATGACTATTTCTGCATTCTGAATGACTTCGGAGTCATGCCCGTATGTCTTTTAAAGTATTTCCCAAAAAAAGAATTATCAGGGAAATTAAAATGATCAGATATTTGTTGAAGTGAAGCAGATGTATTTAAAAGCATTTTCTTTATCTTGAGCACAATCATATAGTCGATCCATTCTCCGGCAGTATGGCCTGTAATTGCCTTTACTTTTATTGAGAGATGCTTCGGAGTAATTGACAATTTAGATGCATAATAATTTAAATTATGCTCTTTTTCACAGTATTTATTCACCAATTGAAGAAATTCCCTTAGCAATATCTCACTTTGTATCATCTTTCGATCTGTTCTGGGATTTCGTTCATAGATTGCACTTAATTCGTAAATCAGTATCATGACAATATGATACATGATTTCTCTACTGAAAACCCGATCTAAATCACTAGTGCGAATTTCTGCCATTCTCAACAAGTTAAGCAGGTAATCTATATCTGAGGGGGATAAAGTAAGCAAGGGTTGCTCAAAGCTATGAAGGAAATAGGTAATTGCAATATGTGAATCAATTGTGGTTACATAATATGATGAGGCAAAAAGGAGATATCCTGAAAAATCAGGCGAGCTTTGATTGATTATGAAAGGTGATAAGGTGAAAAAGGAACAAACTGTTCCCGATTTCACCTTCACCATCCTGCTATCTATTGTAAATTCAAGTAAACCCTCCAAGCAAAAAACTGTAAAGACTCCTACATTAGTTTCTTGCAAATCTTTAATAAGGACTTCATGCAAATTGTCATGTGTTATATTAAATATGGCAATTCGAGCACTTGAAGCCCTGGTATCAGAGCCTTCTAGAAAGTTTATTAATGGAAGGTTGAGCATAGCCTTAACTCTTTACGTAAAGTTAAGGCAAAAAATGCCAGAATCTACTTTTTAAGGGCGGCTTTTGTAAAAATATAAGCCGGTATTTCCTGATCAAATTTTATGCTTGTCATTTTAAATTCCGTCCCTTTCCCATCTTTCAGCATATCCTTGTATACTATTGTTGATGGAAACCAACGGCCCTGCAACTGCTTCACATCAGAGAGTGTGGTGCGCTTCAGCAACTGACCGCTTTTTGCATACAATTCCTCTTTGAGCGGGACATACCTTTCGGTATCTATCCACATCTTTCGCTTATAATAAGCAAGGTCATCAACCAAGGCTACCAGTTCAAGCACTTTGACCTCACGTCCTTCCAATGTCTCCTCATCTATTACTTTTGCGCTATATACATCAGTAAGTTTACGATCCTCCATCATATCTTCATAGGAAAGATCAGAACCCATTACTGACTGTCTTAACAAATGTCCCGATATTTGAATGGTACGATCTGTTGAAGGTGAATATATCCAGAGCTGATCCTTCAACTTCAACATCTTGGTTCCCTGTTCCCTTGCTGGACTCAAATATTCGGTAAATGACTGCTTTTCACCCTCAGCGTATGAACGCGATGAAATGGTACGGCTGCCTCTTTTCCCATGTATTGTCATGGTTGATTCAAATACACGGTTCTTCGACGACATATTGTCGTCAACCATTTGTAAAATTGCTTTCGCATCCTGGGCATTCATTGAATATGCCATTAATACTCCTGCAAGGACGAAGAAAATTCTTTTTATTATCAGCATTATAAATATTAATTAATTATTAGTTCATATTAAATGATTGTGACATTGAACATCCAATTCAATTGCTATACTTCCAACTCCTTGAAAAGTCGTGCAGTTTTCCTTTTATAGATGGCAAAACCTGCCAGTGCATTACCCGACACCATAGCAATCGTACCGGGGATAAATCCTATATAAAAGAGTCTTGGTGTAATATAGGCTCTGAACTTCTGCGGCATCATCATACTTGAATTATCCATTACTCTACCAAAATCAAGACCGTAGGTTTGCAGATAACCACAGAAAGCTAATCCAATAATTGTGCCGGCAATCGAACCCATGACTCCAATCAGCACGGCTTCTATTATAGTGGTACGATAAATGTGCGACTTTTCTTCACCCAAGGCCAAACGAATTCCATATTCTGTATACCTTCGCAAACCTCCAAGCAGCCCGGTGTTCCAGAGTACAATCGACATAGCCATTACAAACACGAATATCATGATGAAACTCATACTGTCGGCAAGCATCAGGTATTCATCCAGTCCATTCTGATCTCTAAGCCTTAACATAACCGGCGAAAACTCATCATCAGTCTTCAGAAATGCCGCATTAAACGACGATTTAATTCGTGCAGCTTGCTCGTCATCGTAATAACCGGCATGTGAAAAGCCCAGAATTTCACCTGACGCATCCTGCATATCCAGAATAGCGCGTGCATCCGATAAGTCTATGATTACTGCACCACGATCAAGCATTGCTACTCCAAAACTAACAGTACCTGCTACCTTGAAGTTGCTGAACATCATGCTTCCATTCATGGTATTTCCAAACAGGGTCATCTCATCACCAACCTTCACCTTGAACTTCTGAGCGAAATCATCGCTTATCAATGCTTCTCCCAGCGAAGCAGGCATCCTTCCCTGAACTATTGATCGCACAATATTCATTCTCTCAGGTTCTTTGGTGCCGGGCGACAATAAGTCAACCGATATTCCTATCGCTTGCCCCTGTGCGCGGGTTTCTCCGCTTTTATCAGGTATATCGATCAAACCTCCAAATCGTATTCGATTCACCCATTCCATTTCCGGGTATCTTGTCATAAGTTCTTTGGTTAAAGCATCAGCTCCCAGAATTGCCAGATCATTGGGTATTTGTGTTTCATTCTCAGCGTATGCCTGTGTCATAACCCTAACATGTCCGGTAGTGAAGTCAGCATTTACATCAATCATATCCTTGAAGACCCCGGTAAGCCAACCTGTCATGAATACGGTAAGAAACACTCCTATTGACACCACAATCACCGGAAGTAGGCTGCGTTGCCTATCTCTCATCAACCCCTTTAGTATGAACCGTATCATTGTATTTTTCCTTTCAATGCATCAGTAGGCTTCATCCGTGAGATACGCCTAGCTGGCAAATAGCTCACAATAGTTGCCGATAATATTACAAATAGTGTGGTAGTTATGATCAATCCTATACTGTAATATGGGTATATTGTCTCGGCGAGGGTAATACCCATATCATCCACGCCAAAGGTGATTCCCTTTTTCCCCAGCCAAAGGAATAGCGGTATCCCATACAAGGCTCCTAATATTGTTGCAAGAATACTGTGCGCGGCACCTTCCACAGTGAATATACC
>JAEYXG010000327.1 GCA_023428585.1 Bacteroidota bacterium | reverse complement strand
GCTTTGGATACTGAAACTCTTGATCTATCAGGCAATCTTGTAGGATGGGCACCTGATGTGAATGGCGATGGAACCTATAATTGGGTTTGTACAACTGGCGATTGTATTGGAGTATACGATGGTCAATCACCTGCATCTTTCCCACAGTTAATGGTTGATGCTGAAAATGATGTTTATGTTGTATTTTGTGCAACTACTGAAGGTTATAATACAGGTACTCAGGATTACAAACACTTGTGGATGAGTCATTCACTTGATGGCGGAACAACCTGGGAATATATGAATCACCTTTCAGAAGATATCATCCATATGTTTGATGAATGCGTATTCCCAACTATAGCTCGTGAAACAGGTTCTTATCAGCCTGAAGTGAGACTTATCTACCAGGCTGATTCTGAACCAGGTCTTTCTGTAAGAGGCGACTTGGATGCTCCTACTGATAATATTATCTATTATATGGCAATTACAAAACCTACGGTTGATGTAGATAGTAATCCATTAACAGTTAAAGAAATTCAACTTTCAACTTATCCAAATCCTTTCACGAATAACACCACAATTGATGTAACAACTGGAAACAAAGCCAATGTTGCCGTGGAGGTTTATTCTGTAACAGGTCAGAAGGTTTTGGAACATAATTACGGTCAATATCCTGCTGGTATGTTCAAAATCAATCTCGATGCATCTACACTTGAATCAGGATTGTACTTTGTAAAAGTAAAGGCTGGTGATCAATCATCAACAACTAAAATTCAAGTATTGTAATTATTTTGAGCATTCATTCCTAAATTAGTTAAAAAAAAGGCTGCCTCAGAGAGGGCAGCCTTTTTTTTAACTAATTTTCTAATGTTCATCTCCTCCAATGACAATTTGAAGTGAGCCTATACAGTAATAGAAAGGACTGGAAAAAGTTCCACATGCATATGGTAACATAGGTACATTAACATTTAAAGATAGTGAAGGGCAAGCTGTTATCGATGAATGATTCCAACTGGCTGGAATGTTATAGGTTGATATTCCATGTACATATGGTACTTGCCAAACATCACCATTGCTATCATGAACTTTTACGTATCCCGTTGCATTCGATGGAATACTTGATTCGTAATTAATTGTTACTCGATAATAATAGACAGGCTCTAATAGTGGCATTGATGTCCTATTAAATGAACTTAAAGTCAAAAATGCAATTGCTGATGCTAAAACCAGCGTAAATGTTGAAAAGCTTAAGATTTTCTTTTTCATTGGTTTAGATTTTAAGTAAATAAAACATTTAATTGTAAAGCGAATATACGATAAAACTATCTATAGCAAAAAATATTTTAGTATAAATAAATTATGTATTGCTTATGCAATCTTCGCATGAAAATAATAAGGGAGTCTGCCTATAACGGCATCAATGATGCTTTTACCGGCATATTCAGGGAATCAAGCATACGTCCCATTTCCAGTCGAAGCTTTGTATATTCTGCCAGCTTTTCCTTCTTTACAGGTAAGGAAGGTGGTGATTCAACCTTCAATGGATCAACCGGTGTGCCATTCTTGTAGAATCGGAAGTCGAGATGAGGACCTGTTGATAGTCCGGAACTGCCCACATACCCTATAACCTGTCCTTGCTGTACTCTCGAACCGTTGCGTATGCCCTTGCCGTATCCGCTTAAGTGCAGATACGCTGTGGTGTAAGTTGAGTTATGCCTGATTTTGATCATTCGGCCAGCTCCACCGGCATATCGGGCATCGATTACGGTTCCGCTGCCTATAGCATGAACAGGGGTTCCTTTAGGTGCTGCATAGTCAACTCCATGATGTGGCCTCCTAATCCTTAAAACCGGGTGTAAGCGACTATTCGAAAAGCGTGAGCTGATCCTTGAGAATTTAAGTGGTGACTTTAAAAATGCCCGTCTTACACTCTGACCTTTCTCATCAAAGTAATCAGCCGTTTCATCCTGGGTAAATCTGAAGGCAAAGTTGTCTTTACCATTATGGTTAAAGCGTGCTGATTGGATATTTCCCAAGCCTATCGGTTCACCATCAACGAAAAGCTCTTCATAGATGGCTGTGAAATTATCGCCTTTCTGGATAGCATAGAAGTCAATAGTCCAGGCAAAGATTTCGCTTAATGCGATAGTAAGATTAGGATTTGCCTTCATATCCATCATGGTATTCCATAAAGATGAACTAATGGTGCCTGAAGCAGTTTTTAACCTTATTTCAATATCCTTCTCTCCGTCATGCACGTGAAGTGAGTCGCCTGCCTCGAATACAACATATTTTGTAGGACTGCTCTCATAGATGAAATAATGAACCTTTGGAACGGAATCATTGGTGAGGAGGATGGTGTATTTATTCCCTTTCCTGATCTTTCTAACGTCAAAAATACCGGCTGCTTTCTGCACTAATTGCTCAATAGAACCCATATCAAGATTATACTGGAGCAGGATAGTGGAGAGATTCTCACCCTCTTTAACTTCATCTTTTACCACCTGAAAAGAGTCGACTACTATTCCGTACTCAACTCTGGGTTCAGGTATGTAATGGTTATCTGTTTCGGGGGCTTTTTTTAATCCGGTAAAGTAGTAATCGAGAGAAAAAATCACTGCAACAGTCAATAAGACCATTGCAGTGATAGTGATAATTTTTTTTCTTGCAGGGAGTTTTATCATTGAGTTATGGGTAGTTTTTGCAACGCTATTTCATATCCTGCTTTTAGTGCATTCAGGTTGGTTGTAATTACTTCTTCGCCTTTACGACTGAAAATGGCTCTTATTGCATTCTGCAGATCTTCGTATGAGATGTCAAGAAATGGACAGGCTGCACCAAGAATAACCATGTTAGCTGACTTTGGCGAGCCGAGTTCTTTGGCAATCTCATCAGCATCAAGGGCAATTTGATTTGGTTGAGACTCTATCTCTTTTATCAGATCTTCCATTGAAGGGTAATTCCTGATATTGACATAGGGTTTGGTATTTGTAATAAGCCAACCATCGGGAGAGAGCATCGGAAGATAACGCAATGATTCCATAGGTTCCACAGAGATGATCATGTCAGCCTTGCCCATTGGTATTAGGTCAGAGGCTATTTCATGGTCTGAAATGCGGAGATTCGACTGAACATCGCCGCCACGCTGACTCATTCCATGCACTTCGGCCTGTTTCAGGTATAGGCCTGCATTCAATGCTGCTGTTCCAATAGTTGCTGCAATGGATAATATTCCCTGACCACCTACTC
>JAEYXG010000316.1 GCA_023428585.1 Bacteroidota bacterium | reverse complement strand
GCCTATTACCTGCGCACAAACCAATGACAATGCTTCATTATGCGTAGGATTTACCTTACCCGGCATAATGGATGAACCCGGCTCATTTGCAGGAAGAAAGATTTCACCAATACCTGAACGGGGACCGGAAGCGAGCAGCCGGGTATCATTGGCAATCTTCATCAAACCAACTGCAAGTGTTTTCAAGGCACCTGATGATTCAACAAAAGCATCGTGTGCAGCCAGTGATTCAAACTTGTTTGGTGCAGTAACAAACGGGAAACCGGTCAATTCGGCAATCTTTTTAGCCACGAGTTCTGAATAACCCGTAGGAGTATTTATACCTGTACCCACAGCCGTACCACCAAGAGCCAGCTCACCCAGATGCGGCAAAGTATTCTTTATTGCCTTGATACCATGCTCCATCTGAGCAACATAACCTGAAAACTCCTGGCCCAGGGTCAGTGGGGTGGCATCCATCAGGTGTGTCCTTCCAATCTTTACAATATCATTGAATGCCCATGCCTTTTTCTTCAAGGTATCCTTAAGCACCTCAGCCCCCGGCAAAGTGGTTTCCATGAGCATTTTATAGGCTGCAATAGACATCGCCGTTGGGAAGGTATCGTTTGAAGATTGCGATTTATTGACATCATCATTGGGATGAACCGGACTTTTGCCTTCACCCAGTACACCACCGCTCAAAACATGACACCTGTTGGAAATTACTTCATTCACGTTCATGTTCGACTGGGTGCCTGAGCCCGTTTGCCAAACCACCAGCGGGAATTGATCATCAAGCTTACCTGCAAGGATCTCATCACAGGCCTTGCTTATCAGTTCAGCCTTCTCCTCTGAAAGCACACCAAGTTCATTATTGGTCAAGGCTGCAGCTTTCTTCAGTATGGCAAATGCCCTTATTATTTCAACCGGCATCCTGCCATCACCAATTTTAAAATTATCCAATGATCTCTGGGTTTGAGCACCCCAATATTTATCGGCAGGCACCTCAATGTTGCCCATTGTATCATGTTCTGTTCTTGTCTTCATATTCCTATTTCTAACCGTTAATAATTTGATTTGCTATTTGAGGAGGATCAGCAACCACTGCTTGATTGTCATTAACAACAATGGGACGGCGGAGTAGTTTTGGATACTCCGACAAAATCCCGATCCACTCTTCATCTGATATTTCCTTATTCTTATAATTCTCCTTGTAAAACTCTTCCTGCCTTCGAACCATTTCAGATGGCGACAACTGCAGCAGTCTGAACAACTCCCTTAGTTTCTCCATACTTATACCATCCTCAATATAATTAACTACTATAGGCTCAATACCCAGTTTACGCACATAATCAAGTGCGGCTCTCGATTTCTTGCATTTCGGATAATGATAAAAAGTGAGGTTCATAGATGAATAAGAGACTATGCTTATATAAATGTGATAATTGAAATTTCCGTGTAGACAGAATACAAATATAGAAATTTAATTATAACGAATGTATCCGACCAAATACCATCAACTGAAGCAAACAGAACTTATTAAAATTAACTCTTCCTTTTTGTCAACTCCAGTACAACTCCAGTACAAGTGGTGTGCAACTCCTGTAAATGAACTCAATAACTGGAGTTGTACTGGAGTTGTACTGGAGTTGAACTGGACTTGATACAAATAAATCCTTAATTAATTTTCGGTTAAGGCTGATAGTTTTCAATCTGATAGCATCAAAGTGAGGGGCATAGGCATAAAAAGAGGGAAGCCCTCTTTGCAGAAGGCTTCCCAGAGAAACGTATTAAAAGGAAAAAGGGGGCAATAGAAAAAAATCAGAGTCCTTTCTCTTCTGAACAATTGAGAAAGAAATCTTTCTTAAGATCGGTCACTTTAATTATCTGTCCATTTTTAAATGCTTCAATAGGTTCCACATTTTCGCCCTGATCATCAAAGGCCAATCCTGTAATTTTAATTTCGGTACGTCTATTGTCCTGGTGTTCTTCCTCAGTACATTCCACGTTATCCTTACACTTGTTTACAAGTTGGGTTTCACCATATCCTTTTGCAGTTATCCTGCTCTTGGCAATACCCTTCTCAATGATATATTTCACAGCTGATTCAGCGCGGCGGTCAGCAAGACGAACATTATAGGCATCTGTGCCTCGGCTGTCAGTATGTGATCCAAGTTCAACATTTACTGAAGGATTTTGGTTCAGGAAATCGGCAACTTTGTTCAATTCAACGGCGGCATCCGGTCGGATGTTCCATTTGTCAAAGTCGTAATAAACCTTTTCAAGTCGGAAGATTTCATTTACTTTAAGCTTCACCAACAGAAGGTCACGGTTCTGGAAATTGGTTTTCCGAGTATATTCGGGTACTTTCAGAGACAGGCAATCAGTTGTAAAGCCTTTTTTAACTGCCTTGAATACATAATTGTTATTAGGTTTCAGCGTAGCAGTATATTCACCGGCAGAATTGGTTTTCAGCACCAGTACCTCATCGGAGTTCTGGTTCCATAATAGAACAGTTGCATTGGAAAGCACTTCACCATTCTGGCGATCTTTAACAAGTCCGGTAACGACAACAGAATCAGCATACTTGATCAGGGATGCCATATAGATGTCATCGCCGCCCTGGCCCCCAAGCCTGTTGCTGCTGAACAGCACCTGGCCTGACTTGCCTTTAAAGAAGCCAAAATCGTCAGCTGAAGAGTTTATAGGCTCTTTCATGTTTTCAGGTTTTGCCCATTTGCCATCATTGAATGATGATTTGAGTACATCAAGACTACCCAACCCGGGCAAACCATCGGATGAGAAATACAGGGTTCCACTCTGATCAATAAACGGGAACATTTCATTTCCGAAAGTATTGATTTCAGTACCTGCATTTTTTAGATTGCTCCATTTGCCTTCAACAAGATCAACGGTATAAATATCTGTTCCACCATTGCCACCCGGCATATCGGAGACAAAATATAAAGTATTTCCATCAGGACTAACTGCAGGATGGCCAACAGAATAATCTTCGCTATTCAGGAAGAATGGTTCAGGATTTGACCATTTACTGCCATCATACTTTGAAGTAAAGATCTTCAACTTGTTGGTATAGTAGCGTGAGGTATCCACTTCGCCAGCTTTTCTGAACACCCTGGTGAAATAAATGGTTTTATTATCGGGGCTAAAGGAAGCGGGGCCATCATGGAACGCCATATTAAGGTCATTGGAATACAAGTCAGGTGCGGGATCACTAGCCTTTTCGGGCTCTGCAGGATCCGGTAAACCAGCTTTATACAGGTCAAGATAATAGTTGCCGGTCCATCCATATTTTCTGTCACCGGTACTTGATCTTCTATCGGAAGTGAATATAACCTGGTCATCAACAATTACAGGAGAGAATTCTGAAAAGGCAGTGTTCAGGGCCTTGGCATTGGCAATTTCATAGAACTCCGTTACATTGCTCCTGTTGATGATCTGCCTGCAATAGTCGGCATAAAGCGTTGCGCGGGTATCTGAAGGATTAAGTTTCAAATAATGGTCAAACTGCTCTATAGCCTCGCCATATTTACCGAGACTGCGGAGAACCTGTCCATAATTCAGATATACTTCAGGGTCTACACCATCAAGTTCAATAGCTTTCTTATAAGCTGCAGCAGATTGCTCAAAATGGCTTGAGAGCCTGTTTATATCACCAAGGCGCTCATAAGCTTTAACAGAGTGTTTGTTTTCAGAGGCTGCAATTTTCTCATAAACAGGAACAGCCTTAGAGAATTCGAGTCCCTTGTATAGCCGTTCAGCTCTTCTTATAGGGGCACAACTGCTGATTATTAATGTCAGCACCAAGGCTATTAATAAGTATCTGCTTTTCATTTCACTGATTTTTTAACAACATTATTTAAAAGGATGACGTCACTCATTAGAAATACCTTGGTGTTAGCGTACGAGGTTTAAATAAGTTCATATCATAGCCAATCATGATTTCATGTGATCCGTCATTATGCAGCCTGATTTCACTCAGATAAGCATCATAAGAATAACCAATTCTCCAGTTCTTGGTGAGGTTCAGTTCAACCATGAATACCACTGCATTTTTAGTAGTGATGGCATTGATATTAGTACGATAGGAAGCCCCTAACCAGATGATATCATTAAACAGGAAGCTGGCGTTGAGGTCATAGTTCAATGGGGCATTGTCAGTGTATTTTACCATAATACCAGGCCTGAAGACAACCTTTGAGCTGAAAGGGATAGCGGCTCCTGCTATACCATAGAAATGGCGGGCCAGCTTGCTATAGGTACTTTTACCTTCAACAGCTTCAACTTTACCATATTGGGTTTCAAAGAGTTGCTTTGAAGACACTCCCAAATAGTACTTGTTTGTATAATAGTAAACACCGAAGTTGGCATCAGGCTGGAGTTTATTGTCGGGGCGCTCCAAGTACAAGGGGTCGTCAAGATCACGGAAGTTCAGCTCATCCCAGTCAACATTCACCTGATTGAAGCCTGCCTGTAACCCTAATGACAGTGTACCATTGTATACCCTAACACGATAAGCATAGTTAGCCATAAATCCAACATCGGTAAAAGGACCATTCATGTCGGCATAGGCATACATACCCAGGGCAACCTTTTCATTACGAAGAGGTGAATGGGCACTAAAGGTTAATGTTCGAGGTGCTCCATCAAAACCAACCCATTGGTATCTGTTCAACAGTGTTAACGTCATGGCATCACGGCTACCTGAGTATGCCGGGTTAATTATTAACCTGTTAAACATGAATTGACTGTATAATGCATCCCTCTGAGCGAAGCCACAATATGTCATCAATGTC
>JAEYXG010000302.1 GCA_023428585.1 Bacteroidota bacterium | reverse complement strand
ACCTATTACTTCCGGATTGTGGGCATCTGAAAGTCCTTTCATGCCCATATGACAGCTCATACATCCTTCAATACCCCCCCCAATCTCTACTAAAGCTTTTTGATTGTCCCTTTTTTGGTTAAAAGGCTTCCAGTCGAGGGTGGTTGGCATTACATAACCTTTATTGCCCGGGAACTGAAAAGCATACATAGGACCTCTGAAGAAATAGCCTGAAGCAGTCAGTAAACCATAACAGATACTTGCTATTAGTATAAAGATTCTGGATGCAAACGACCATCGGCTACTTGTAAATGGAGTCAGGTAAATTAGCAGCAAGATGAAAAAAAGTATTGATACTACAATCAAGGGATTGGATACCAAATGCAATAATTCCTGAATTCCGACAAAGTACCAGGGTCCTTTCATTACAGGTTCATCCAGCTGACTTATCGGCGCTCTGAATAAAAGGCTGATAACAATAATTATCACGGAGGTTATAATGAAGGTAGTCCACTTGACTTTTATACTGCGTACATGCTCAAATATTATAATCAAGATGATGATGGTTGCAGTTGCTGCATGATGTAGGTATGTTAGTGTAAGAGCGTCATCCTTACCAACAATGGCACTATTCATAATTTCACCAATAACAGGGATAGATGTGATCAATGAAGAAAGCAATAATTGTGCTTGCCGGGCATCGGCATCATTCTTTAGAATGAAACCAGAGAGCATCACGTAAAAAACCACAATCACTGATACAACCAGTCGGAGCCAGGTTCCTTTACCAATATTGCGTTTCAACTCTTTATTGCTTGTTCTGAAGGATTTTAGCGACTTAAAATGTTCAATGAAATGTAGAATAGTAAACACAAGAAACCATTGTGCGCTCCAATAGTGTATGTTACGGGCGAGTGATGCTGCAGGATTGTCTGTGATAAATCCAGTTACTGACAGGTAAGCATGTGCGGGATCATAAGGAATGACCAGAAAGACCCCGGTTAGACCGCAAACAAAAAGCGATGTAATGGCTATCCATCCATATGTATCATAGAACTTCATATCCTGACAATTAAATCACCTGAAACCGGATCAGTGGTGTATTTCAATCGCGCTAGAGGCTTATGGGCCGGTCCTTTTATTACCCCTCCTTCAGTATTATATACTGAACCATGACAGGCGCAAAGGATTTCTCCGTTATGTTCTTTGTTTACATTGCATCCGGCATGGGTACATCGGTTATCCATGACAGTTATAGATGCCCCTTTCTTCACGATAAGAAAGTTATCGTAAAAATAGATACCATCAACCTTACCTGAAATATTTATCTTTTGAACGCCCCCTAATCCTTTTAATAGGATATGTTTGGTTATTAATTGTTGCCAGAGTAGCAAAAAGAAGCCAAGAACGCCATACCCAACAACTTTAATAAATGTACGTCGGTTATAAAATGTGGATTTTGCGTTTGCCAAAATATTTTTCTATCAAAGTTATCCTAACATCCACCCCCGGTTTCAGGTTCTGCCCTCACAGGGATAATTGCTTTCTTTGGTGAAGTAGCTTTTGGGGCTATTATAGCACTACCTGGTTCTTTTATCTTCTGCAAAGCTGAGGTGTCAATTACGGGTATTTCATTGTAAAGGTTAACAGGTAATGATTGCTCTGACATCAATTGGTCAAAGGTGCCGGAAAACATTTTCACCTTATCAATACCAATCTGTTTAAGAAGCATCCAGGATCCTGCAGTCTTTTGTGGGACATCAGCATATAATATAATTGTATTATCATTTTCCTGCATTTCCTGAATGGTTTCCATAAATTCCTCATTAAGGATTTTTTCTGCCGGAATATTAATAGCTTCATTGTAGTGACTAAAATTATATTCCAATGCATTGCGCAGATCAATAAAGATAGGTTTTTCAGCCTTTATGATTCGTTGCAATGATGTTGCATCAACAACATTATCCTTATTATTAAGCTCAGCAAGCGTTTGTTGTAGGGTTAACTTGTAAGGAAGTTTTGTTTGATAGATTGCTATTCCGGTCACAACAACAATAATCAGAATCAGGGCAGCGAGACCCCAAAGCACCATATTTGATTTAAATTTATCCATCACAACTATGTTTTTGAACTAGGGAATTAAGAGATATTGAATTAACAACCACCGCCAGATTCTGGTGCAGGCGCTTTTCGCACAACGGTTGCTTTTTTCGCAACATTGACAATAGGTGATTTAGGCTTATCAGGGCTGCCGTAAAAATATTGTTTAGCAGCCAAACGGAAAGAATAGACATCAAAATCATCCTGCGAAGCAATTGCAGATGGTTCGGTTGACTGAACGATATTCTAAAACCAATTATTAACACCGCCTTCCATAACAAAGACGGCAGGCATATCAAGGCGTTCCATCAATAACCAGGCTTGATCAGATGTGACGCCTGAATTTGAATAGAGAACCTTATCCATCTCATCCATACTCATCAGATCAAGTGTTGAGGAGGTAAGCAAGGAATCTACAGGAATATTAATGGCGCCAGGAATAGCAAATAATTTAAACTGATCGGCAGGCCTGACATCAATCAATAACATACCAGGATCCTTTCTTACAAGTCGGTCTGTCACCTCATCTATAGATAAGAAACGAGAAGGGTCATTATAGTTAACTGCAAGGGTTTCAGGATCAATTTCATTAATTCGCTCAGTATTATCCATTAAAAGAATACCGATTGCCAATCCTATAGCGATAATGACAAGTACAATATAGTTTCTATTCATGATTCCTTTATTAATAGATTACTTTATCAACCTTCTTCTCAACCCATGTGGCTCCGAAAAACATGCCAATGGCTACAAATATTAGTAGGGCACCAAATACTGATTCCTTCATGCCTATAAGGTCATAGATTTTTGATCCCCCCATAAAATGACTGTTATAGATTCCTTCAAACAATCCGTATAATTCAGAGAATAACAGAATCCCTAAAAAGAGGCCCAATGAAAAGACCAGAGCATCAATTTTACCAATGGCAGCACCACAAAAGCTAGTTCCAGGGCAAAAACCGCCTAATGAAAAACCGGCTCCCATAATAAGACCACCAAGTATGGCTGAATATACATAGTATGGATTAATATAAAGCAAGGAGGCATCCATCCATCCCATGTAATCAAAATAGAATATGCCACTCATTGCTGTAATTGCAGCAGTAAAGAACACTTTAAGCACAACAAAATCATAACCAAAAAAGGTTCCCATGATTTTTCGTGAAGAGGAAAATCCTGAGGATTCCAATGCGAATCCAAAGCCCATACCTAGTAAAACAGCAAAGACATTATTCCATGCTTCGGGTATCTGTTCCAGGGGAATTAAAGGAGCTACCATAGTTATGTTTGTTTAAATTATATCCAAAGTCTTTTAAATATCCATGAAAAGAAATAAGCAGAGCCGAAGATGGCCATCATCGTAATGATACCTGATGATGATAATACGGCCATACCACTGAGGGCTGCTCCTGAAGTACATCCTCTGGCTAATTGTGAGCCGAAACCAAAGAGAGCTCCACCTATTAAGGCTGCAATCAATCTTTTACGGCTGCTGATTTTTGGTGAGTGCTCAGTCTTTACCTTCAACCTACCCCAAAGGGCACCTGAAAAGAATGCCCCGGCAAGAACACCAATAATTTCAAATACTAGCCAGTTATTCATCGGGCTTTCATCATCACTTAAGAACTGGCTATAATAGCCTGATTGTTCAGCGTGCTCAGGAGCAACAGCGTGAACAGTAGTTACTACTGAGCTTTTGATAGCTCCCGATGCACCAAGCCCTCGGCCGGTTATGTAATAGGTGCTGAAGAGCACTAAACCCAACAGAATCCCTCCTAAATATGGGTTTATATAAAATGTGCCGTCTCTTTTCATACTGATATGTTTAGTTAATCCAAATTCCATTTATAATATTTATACTCTGTATAATTG
>JAEYXG010000290.1 GCA_023428585.1 Bacteroidota bacterium | reverse complement strand
AATATGGCCAGTGCAGAACGAAACAAGTGACCTCTTAAAGCATCAAGATGCTCCCAAAATGACATTTCAACAGGGGGCTGTTGATTCTTGTTCTTCTTGCTACTTCTTGTCTCTGGCATACTTGGTGCTTTCAAAAATCAAAAATAGAAAATCTTATCCTATGGTGCACTTAAATTATTTACTATAGCAATCTTTCATATCAATTAAAGTTCTGATCAGGTAGTGAATCAACAAGGATAAACTTGCATTGTGCCTGACAAAGAACTACCAAAAGTGAAGATTGTCAAGAAATTAATTTACTTAAAATGGTTGGGACATCCAATTCTAAGTATAATTATTCAAATATGGATGATTATTTAAGATCAGCAGGTGAATTCAGATTTGTGAAACTGGTAATTGCATCCTTAACAGGTATTTCTTCCAGTGATATAAAGTGAACCGGGAAATTTTTATATATCTCAGTCATCTTATAATTATCCTGAGTAATTAATTGATGTATTATTGGCAATACGCCTGAGGGATAGATGGCTACTAAAGGTTCAGGCTGTTGTGTAAGAGTAACAACACAATGAGTAGGAGCGGATAGGGAAAGCATATACTCAAGTACTTCAGCCTTCATTCTAGGCAGGTCGCAAGGCAAGCATATATGGATATCCGTCGTACTCTCTTTTAAAACGGAATAGAGACCTCCCATGGGGCCTGTGTTTGGAAAGGTATCGGCTATTGTCTGTATGCCAAACACCTCATACTTTGTATTGGAAGTACTAATTATTATTCGGGAGCAAAAGAGTTTCAGTAGGTCAATGCTGTATGAAACCATCGGTTTCCCTTTATAGAGCATCAATCCTTTATCAACACCCATGCGTCTGCTTTTTCCACCCGCAAGAATAATGCCTGTTACTTCTTGATGTTTATTTGTCATTTCTCAGATCTTCATTGCAAAGGAAGAATAAGCAACTATCACCATAGCTTAGGAAACGATATTTATTAGCTAGTGCGAAATCATATGCGTTCTTCCAATTGCTTCCAATAAATGCTGCAACCAACAGTAAAAGAGTGCTTTGTGGTTGGTGGAAATTAGTGATTAACGCATTTGCTATCCTGAAGGAATACCCCGGAACTATCATTATTCGTGTATACCCTATTATTTCATTCAAATTGCGTAATTTCATGTAATCATATACAGCCATTATTGCATCTGAAGCAGAGATATTGCCTTTCGTATTATAGGGCTCCCACTGGTCAATTGTAAACCATCCTTTTTGTTCCAATGTGCCTGCATTGCCTGTTATTAATTGGTGTCCAAGCCAGTATATGCTTTCAAGAGACCTCATTGAAGTGGTACCAACGGAAACTATAGTTTGCTCAAGGTTTTGAACCAATCGTAACAAGGTGTTTTTGTGAATGATAATTTTTTCTTCATGCATGGAATGCTCTAGGGCATTTTTCGCTGAAACAGGTTTAAAAGTGCCTGCACCTACATGTAAGGTAATATATTCAAGAGTGCAGTTTTTCTTTTTGAGGGCATCTAACACCCCATCAGTAAAGTGAAGTCCAGCGGTTGGGGCAGCTACCGACCCTTCATTAAGGGCATAAATTGTCTGGTAACGTAAGGTGTCCTCTGCGATGGGTTCTCTATTCAAGTAAGGCGGTAAAGGGACTTTCCCATAAAGTTCAAGAATTTCAGAAAACTTGAGTGATGAGTCATCCCATGCAAATTTTACCAGATGTGTATCATCTTCTGATGAAACACGAGAAGCCATCAAAGCAGGTAAATGATTTGCGTGTTGAATAGTAAGTACCTGGTTTTTCCATTTTTTGGAGTTACCCACATAACACTTCCAAATTGCGTAACCTTCGCCATGGCTCTCTTCACTGAGGCAGAATATCTCAATACGGGCACCCTCAAGCTTGTTGAATACCAATCGGGCTTTTATCACTTTGGTATTATTGAAGATGAATAGGGAATTTTCAGGTATGAAATCAGGCAATTGTTTGAAATCACTGCCTGTTATTACACTATCACGCATTACCAATAATTTCGACAGTTCCCTTGTCTTCAATGGGAATTTGGCAATCCTCTCTTCTGGTAAAGGGTATGAATAATTGATTATTGGGATAGGATCAAACATATTTTCCGGATTATCCGGCAAAAATAAGTTTATTCTTGCTTAAAAAGATCTGATATGTTAATCTGGCTTTCATACAGATGGGAAACCTCGTCAAGATCTACCAGAATTACCTTGTCAATTCTGTTACTTATCTGCTGGTACCAGATTTCAATAAATAATCCTCGGTAGGCATATAACTTGACAACATAAAACATGTAAATACGTTCAAGTAATTCCCTACCATCTGTTAAAATCAATTCTAACTTTCTATTATCCGGTAAGTCTATGAATTCTTCAGCAGTCATGATAAAAATAGCAGCAGTCAAGTAAAACTATTTAGCTAATTGATAAAGAGATCTTTCAATTTCAATATCATACTTCTCCTTTAGATACAGGAGGTTGTCAAGTGTAGCTTTCTGATCATAAATACGCACCATTTCTACAATGCCATTTTTGTTATAATAACCGGCTTGGGCAGCATCATACACCTTATGGTTGTTATTGTTGCGTATGTTTAAACTTATAGCCTCGAATTTAGGCCAGGTTACATACTTGTCTACAACAAAGTAATATGTATCCTTAAGTTCTGTATCTCTGTATATGGTGGGTACAATCTGTTCGAGAACCATAAATTTCCTGAGATTAATCATGGTGTTATATGGTTTTACTGAACGTGTAGGCAAGAACTGAAGACCATTTTGTTTATACAATTCAATTAGCTGCGGTAGAGCATTATAATCCTCCATGTAGATACGTACGCATGTTGCCAGGCTATTTTGAAAATTCAGCCTACCCATTACAGCATCAAAAATGGGTTCAAAGTTCTCTTTAATAGTGGATGTCATTCTGATAAAGTCATCCATCTGTTCAAATGACATCTCTTTAATCAAGGCAAAAATTGACCTTGGTTTTTTTTCATCTTCACTTAATGGAATATGAAAATGGTCATAAAAACCAGGATACGGATCAAGGTCTTCTAGGATTAGCTCATTGAACCTAAACTCAGATTCAAGCAAACTCAGGGTTTCCTTTTTTATTACAAAACCAAGTGATTCAATCGTTTTTGCATTTTCCATATTAGATGGTTTTAATTAACTTCCAGAAAATTCAAGACATAAACAATGATGTGGCAGAAAAGTTAAACATGAATTTAAAGTTCAGGGATTTTTATCAACAGGAAACGGTTAAAAGAAAAAGCTAAATATTGCACTCTTTACAGCAATTATGCCCTATCTTTGATTGAATAATAACTCTACTGAATGAATATTAAATCTCATATACCCAACACAATAACGGTTTTCAATCTACTGTGCGGTTCAATAGCCGTGATTTTACTTTTTAATGGATCATTAAAGGGAGCGGCCTTATTGGTTGGATTAGCGGCTGTATTTGATTTTCTTGATGGTTTTACAGCAAAATTATTGAATGCAAAATCACTTATTGGGAAGGAGCTTGATTCATTGGCTGATATTGTATCATTCGGCCTTGTGCCATCTCTATTTCTATTTGTTCTGATAAAGTCGGAATTGAATTTTAATGGGTGTTTTTACAATGAAGCAATCCCATATTTAGCATTGGCGGTGACTGCTTTTTCTGCTTTGCGTTTAGCAAAGTTTAATCTTGATACCAGGCAAACAACATCATTTATTGGCCTGCCAGTACCGGCCAACGCCATATTTATAATTTCATTTGTAATGGTGGCATTATACAATGATGCTCCATTGCCTGTCCTTAATCAGGTAGCCTCAAATATATGGGTACAATTGACAGTCATTGCAGTTTCAAGCTTCTTGCTTGTTTCTGAAATTCCCATGTTTGCGATGAAATTCTCAAAAGGATATGGAATCAAGGAGAATAAGGTAAGATACTCCTTTCTTTTTTTGGCTCTTATTTCTATTGTTTTTCTTGGTTGGACAGGCATTTCACTTACAATAGTGATTTACATTTTAATGTCTTTAGTGTTTAAAGACAGATAATTTTTTCTGATTTGGTTGTTTGGATAAAAATAATTATATTTTTGTGGGGTCACTATTCTACTATATTGTGATTAACTCTTACATAACTATTTGATAAATCGAATGAAGCTGCTATACAGAATTATACTTGTTGTATCACTAATAATTGCATCATCTACCTACAATTCTCATACCGCCAGCGCAAATTACAATGAGAATGAAATTCTAACGGAGTCAGAGATCAATGAGCTTACCAGAGTATTGGCTTCTGATATAATTGAGCGGTTAGACTCGCTGGTTGACGTATTTTCTCTTCGAAACAGATTTAGCGGTAATGTACTTGTCGCTTTTGAAGGAAGCGAGATCTTCAACAAATCAGTGGGATATGCTGATCCCATAAAGAAGGAACCGGTTATATCAGAAACAATATTTCAACTGGCCTCTGTAAGTAAACAATTTACTGCAGCTGCCATAATGTTGTTAAAATCAGATGGCTTACTGGAATTTGATGATCTGTTAATTAAATATATTCCCGAATTACCTTATTCAACTATTACAATTAGTCACTTGCTTCATCATATCTCCGGGTTGCCTAATTACATGTACCTTATTGACCATTATTGGAAGCAGGAAAGTGATCCAGACAATGAGGATGTTGTTGACCTGATGAGTAAATATAAGTTGCCGCTATTCTTCAAGCCGGGTAGTCGTTATGATTATTCAAATACCGGTTATGTTATGTTAGCCACTGTAGTTGAACGTGTAACCGGCTTAACATTGAATAAATTCTTACAGAAACGCATATTCGTACCCCTTGAGATGAATAGTACTTTTGTCTATTCTACTGCTGATACTACTGTAGATCGATTACAAACAGATGGATTCAGAGCTTTAAAGAGAGGGTATGTACGTATAAAAGACACTCATCACGATGGCCCGGTGGGTGATAAGGGAATTTGCTCAACTACAGGTGATTTATTGAAATGGGATAAGGCACTTTATGAAGGAACCATTATTGATTACGATTTACTTCAATTGGCATTTAGCCCAGTTATTTCAACAAATGGGAAAGAAGTCCCCTATGGATACGGTTTTAGGATAAAAGAAAGTGAAGGTTCAAAAGTAGTTTATCATAATGGTATTTGGGAAGGCTCAAGAATCAACTTTCATAGATATATTGATCAGGGTAATACCATTATAGTGCTAAACAATACCAGCATTGCATCAAATCATGAATTGGTACGCCAGATTGAAAATCTGCTAAAAAGAGAAAATGAATTACAAGTGACATCTAAAATAACGAGTCTCATTATTGATGAAGGCCTTGAATCAGCGCTCGATTATTATCTTGAAATCAGTGAATGTGATCCATTCCGTCATCCTGATATTAGAAAACTGATGAAAGCCGCCGACTATATGCACAGTATTGGTAAGGACAAAAAAGCAGAAGAAATTAAGGAACTTTGCAAGGTAATGGTGCAGGTATAAGAGTGCCTGTGATTATGCAAAACAATATAATTCGAGTATTATCTCCTTAATTCGAAATTCTTGCCCAGATAAACATCACGTACCCTCTCATCTGCAGCCAATTCTTCTGCCGAACCTGATTTTAGAACAGAACCTTCAAATAAAAGATAAGCTCTGTCAGTAATATTGAGTGTTTCGTGAACATTATGGTCGGTAATCAGGATGCCGATGTTTTTGTCCTTTAATTTTGCCACAATATGCTGAATATCTTCAACGGCAATGGGGTCAACACCTGCAAATGGCTCATCGAGCAATATAAATTTAGGATTCACAGCAAGGGCTCTTGCTATTTCTGTTCTGCGGCGTTCACCTCCTGAAAGTTGGATTCCTTTACTCTTCCGAACATTGGTTAATCCGAATTCGTCAATGAGGCTTTCAAGTCTCTCTTGCTGTTCATGCTTTGATAGTTTTGTGAATTCAAGAACTGAGCGAATATTGTCTTCCACACTTAATTGACGAAAGACTGATGCTTCCTGGGCCAGATATCCAATGCCAAGTTGTGCACGACGATACATCGGCATCTCCGTAATTTCCACATCCTCAAGGAATACTTTGCCTGATAGGGGTTTAATAAGACCAACGATCATATAAAATGAAGTTGTCTTTCCGGCCCCATTAGGACCTAGT
>JAEYXG010000260.1 GCA_023428585.1 Bacteroidota bacterium | reverse complement strand
AGTTTGGTTCGATGTTGGGAATGTGAAGTTATGTTAGGGCAATCTACTGAAATCCCAATAAGCAAAGCTCATAAAATTTAATTTACGAAACAAACCATTTCAAACGCCACCTTTTGTCCTCCCCATTCCCTATCTTTGACCAAAACCCAATATGCCATGCCAAGAAATACAAACATTGAGGAGCTGCTTTTTGAAGTAAGGGAACTGCCTGTTTTTGTGAAGGGGCGCACCAAGCCTCTCCCCGGATATAAAGCCATTGCCGGCTACTTCGAGAAGGGGAATTACAGCCTTCCAACGGTGTTTTCAATTGTGTCGGCCAGTTATATGCTTCTTCCCAATGAAGAGGCGCTGCGGCTGGGTAAATTGCTTCACGGCAAGTTATTCCCTGGGGCTACTTCATCCAGCTTCCGGGTGTTCAATGTGCATGCGCCCCTTACCCGCTCTTTCTGCCATATCGATATCATCGATAGCAATTACACGGTGAATATCTGGAATAAGGAGGTTAGAGATTATCAGTATATGCTGCCTGTGGATCCGGAATCAAAGGATGATTTATTTACGGAAGGGTATTAAATCTGACCCACCCTCTTGCACGCATTTTTATCCTCATATATCCAATCAATCCGTTCCCTATAGCACCCTCACAAACCCCTCCGGCAGACACACATTGCCCAGCTTCAGGGCTTCCCTGAAAAGGGGGGCCATCTCTTCGTTGGTGAAGCCTGCGATACCACAGCCGATGCGGGTGACGAAGAATATCCTGTCAGGGTTCGCCGCTGCGAAGTTTATGAATTGATCAACATAGGGAGCTATGGTTTCGATGCCGCCCTGCATAGTTGGAATGGCATAGCTCTGCCCCTGCAACCCTACGCCCTGCCCGTAGATGGCGCCAAACTTCAGGACTGCTATCCGGGCTGCTCCGCCTGCATGAATTCCGGCAAGGTGTGGATTTACATGAATTTTATCATGCTCATCAACTGCACAAAATAGTCGTTGGTCCAGATTTCCAATTGACTGGGGTTTTTGATGAAGGGGATTACATCCCTTTTTACTGATTCAATATCCGTATTGATGAGTCGCTCTTTCAATTTGTTTAAAAACTCTTCCCTGCTCATTACTACATTGTTAAATTGTTCTATACGTGTTTGCAGATGTTTGAAATCAAGTTTTACTCCATTTCTAACATACCATTCAAAGTCGTACCAATCACGTCCTTTCACCCTGCTTTTCCATTGCCTGAATGCAAGTGCATGCATTTTTCCTGCATATAAATTGGGAAGACTAAAGCAGCGTGTCATGAAAGAATACGGGAGTAATAATAACTTTTGTTCACTCTCAAAATTAAGTGGCGGATCTATATCTACTTCTATCTTTATCTTGATGGACTTTTCAGTTTGGAACTTCAAATTATAAATTTCGGTGTTGTCTTTTAAGAAGGCTGATTCGACTCTTCCCAATGCCCTCTTTTCTTTTTTTGAAATGACTACATCTTTTCCTGCTGCTGCGAATTCATTAATGATGGAAGGGAAATATTCCTCAATATGAAAATCAACGTCAGGTTCCAATAGTGAAAAATCCATATCCTCAGAAAATCGCTCAATTCCGTGAAAAATTCTTAGGCATGTTCCACCATAGAATGCACCTTTATTAAAGAATCCTCCTCTGTAAAGTCCGGCCAGTGCAATTTGTTGCATCACTTCAAATGTGGCATTTTCACGCTCTTTTTGGGAAAGAATTTCATAGCGTGACATCATTTGATCGAATATATTCATTGGTTTAGCAGTTTGATGATATGGTTGATTTCTGTCTTCTTCTTACTTACTTCTGCACATTGCTCAAAAACTGATACTTTCATTTTATGGAACTCATCCATATCGAACCTTAAATCTTCCTCCAAATACATTTCCAGTGATTTCATTGACCTTATTCGCAACTTGGGCGTGTAAGCAATCAGATCACATAAGGCCTTTTCAGGCGATGCAATCATGAAAGCATATTCATCATGGATCACCTGGTTTAAACCAATGGAATAGTAGGTTGATGGGCAATAGATATAATTAAATTGCCCGAAGGAATTTGTAAGGGTTCTGCTTCTCTTGATAGTCATGGACGAAGTGTTATACACTCTTTCAGGAATCAGTCCATAGAATCGGAGTGCACTCTCCATGGATACATACGAAGGTCCGTATAGGTGGTTGGCAATCAGTTCAACGGATAGCTCCTTTCCGGAAACGGCCGGTGAAACAACATACAATCCTCGCTTCAATCGAATAATTGTTCCTTTCCTTTCCAGATCACTAACCTTGTCCTTAAATGCTTTTAAGGAAGGAAATGTAGTTTGAAGTGAAGCATAATCTATGGGTATTATCCCAAAATCAACCAGTTGTTCCATTGATATCTTAGTATATTATTGTAAAAGTAGTCATTTTTTGCATAGTTACTCTACTTTTTCTCGATTTTCTATGTATAAAATGACATTAATTTAAACATTCACACTCGCTCCCGGTTCGTAGATCACATTTCAAGGTTCCAGTGTTCTTAACTACGAATTACGAACAAACAATGCGAGGAATGGGAAGCTGAACGCGAACTACTTTAATAAAATTTTATTATATTTGTTATAGATTCCAATTATGAAAAAGCTTTGCATTACCATATTATTCACAGTTGTTATTGTTACCGGCAAGTGCTTTAGCCAATCCTATCTTGGTTCTATAACATCACAGGCCAACGTGCTGTGGGAACCGGAATCCAATAGCAGGAAAGTGACAACTCTGGATTCAGGAAGACAGATTTTTATAGATTCGTTAATTACAAAAAACGACTTCTGTTATATAATTGACATTGGAACCAATAATGAAGGCTATGTACATAAAGATTATGTGCTTGTTGACCAACCGTTACAAATAGACGAAGGTCAAATCTTTACCATAACTGGTGAAGGGCCTTCAGTCAATCCTGAGCTTGAGATAATAAATAAAACATCTAAAGCCATAGTTGTGAAGCTCAACAATCAAATATATCTCTTACAGCCTTCTCAAAAAAGTAAAATAAGCTTGGAACCTGGAAGATACAAGTGTCTGGTTTCCGCACCAGGCGTAGTTCCGTATATCGGCATTGCTGAATTACAGGAGAATTTATCCTACAGGTGGGCATTTAGTTACTAGTCCTGAATTAGGTTTATACAGAAAATCAACTAATATCAAGATAATGAAAAGTACTGTAAACAATAAGCAGGACAGTTCAGTTATTTCTATACTACTTTCACGCACGCCGGTGGTTATGTAAGTTGAAATTCTCATAAATTTGTAACTGCTAACCAATTCACTGTATGAAAGTAATTTTGCTTTTCAGTGCTCTGATTTTTTCATTAGCCGGCTATAGTCAGGTTAATAATGTAAAAAATGTGACCATCAACGATAGTGTATACACTGCTGCCGACGTTTTACCGCAATATATGGGCAATTGGGATAAGTACCTTGAGAAGAACCTTAAATACCCAGATTCTGACCTTAAAGATGTTTTCAATGGAGATGTTCTTGCTTCATTTATAGTTGAAAAAGATGGAAGCATTAGCAACATCCAAATCAAAGATGGCAAAGGGGGTGATGGAATCCAGTCGGAGATAAATCGATTATTGCAGACTTCTGTACCTTGGATGCCAGCCAGATTAAAAGGTAAGCGTGTGAGATTCAGGACAGAAAGAGCATTTGAATTCAAAGCACCGGCAGAAGAACTTGAAATTTTCATGGTAGTAGAAAAAATGCCGGAGTTCCCTGGAGGAACCATTGCCCGGGATGAGTACTTTGCAAGGAACATGGTTATACCAGAATCGATACTAAAGGATAAAGTTCATGGAACGGTTTATGTAACCTTCGTAGTGGAGGAAGATGGTACTATAAGTGATGGGCGTATTTTGAGAGGTCTTTATCAGGAAGCTGATCAGGAAGTACTACGGCTTATAAAGTTGATGCCCAAATGGATTCCCGGCACGCAGCGAAACCATCCAGTAAGGGTCCAGACGAATCTTCCAGTGAAGTTTTAGTAAACTTGCCGTCAGTTTCAGGAAAATGAACATACAGCCCATAAAAACCGAAAGTGATTATCAAAAAGCATTAAAAAGACTGGAAGATATTTTTGATGCTCAAGCCAGAACTGCTGAAAGTGATGAAGCAGATGTTTTGGCTTTGTTGGTTGATGAATATGAGAAAAAACATTACCCGATAGATGTGCCTGACCCAATTGAATGATCAGGCTTAAATTATCTCCAGGTCTGTTAATTGGAGATTATCAGATAGCTAGATAAGTTTCAATACCGTAATACTGTTCACTCCAGCACCTTCACAAACGTCTCCGGCTGACAGACATTGCCCAGCTTCAAGGCTTCCCTGAAAAGGGGGGCCATCTCTTCGTCGGTGAAGCCTGCTATGCCACAGCCGATGCGGGTAACGTAGAATATCCTGTCAGGGTTCGCCTTAGCGAAGTTAATGAATTCATTTACATAGGGTGCGATGG
>JAEYXG010000352.1 GCA_023428585.1 Bacteroidota bacterium | reverse complement strand
TGGTTTGTTTTATTGCGGAATCCCATCAAATACATGAGGCGACGGTCCTTTGATGAGCCTTCCAGATGCAAGGATGCTCCAAGCAAACTGGCGCTAACGGAACCGGTAGTGATAGTGGGCCGCTTATAGCGGATATCAAGCACTGACGACATTTTGTCGCCATAACGGGCTTCAAAGCCACCTGCTGAGAACTGAATGGATGATACCAGGTCAGAATTCAGGAAGCTCAACCCCTCCTGTTGCCCCGACCTTATGAGGAATGGCTTATATATTTCCACATCATTCACATATACCAGATTCTCATCGTAATTACCACCTCTCACTGAATATTGAGAACTTAGTTCATTGTTAGATGCCACACCGGGAAATGTTTTTATCAATGCTTCAAGGCCACCGGCCGGTGTAGGAATGGAAGTAGCCAAACGGGGATCAAGATTTGAAAGTGTGGTTGTTCTGATTTTCTCATCCACAATAACAAAACCCGGCAATTCAGTAGTTGATGGCGACAACTTTCTATTGAGCTGCCTGCGTTCGCCACCTTTCACCCTCAATTTGACGTATGAAGAATTGTACCCTACAAAGGAGAACGCAACAATAACCTCTTTATTCGCCGGCACCTTAAGCTGATAGGTCCCGTCCATTTTTGAAATGGTACCACCGGGTTGGTTAGTGATGGCAATATTTGCCAACGGAACCGGTTTGTTGGATTCATCCGTGATTATACCATAAATTTCTCCAAATTCCTGTGAATAACCGGTTAAAATGGCAAAAAAGAATAATAACGGTAATAAAATTAATCGGGTGAATCGGGCTGATTTATTGTACATAAAGGTCTATTCCGGTAATCAGATATAACGATTTCTACTAAAAGTATTGTATAATAAACAATTTTTTCTTCCAACCGGCAAAGATAAAAATATAATAAGGAGCAGAACAACTTGTATAGTTCCAGGTAATTGTATGGGATATCTACTAAAATCAGGGCTATTTTCTGCTTATCAGCAACTTGTCAATTTTACTGCCATCCATATCAACAATCTCAATCTCATAATGCCCATAGGTATATTTATTGCCTGTTTGGGGCATCTCATGCGTGTGTGAGAGTACAAAACCTGCAACGGTGGTATATTCTATTTTTTCGAAATCTATATCAATATCACCAAGCACTTCAGCTAATGTTTCAATAGGTGTGATACCACTCACCAGCAAGGAGTTGTCAGCCCGTTTTATTATCATTATATCCTCTTCATCTTCTTTATCAGGCATATCAACCAAAAGGTTCTCCATCATATCATGAACTGACAGTAAACCCTGAAAATTACCATATTCATCCACCACTACCGCAATGTTGACCTTCTTTTCCTTCATTGTTTTCAACACCAATCTGGAGCTCGCTACTTCGGGAAAAATAAGAGGTTCAGTAATAAGGTCAACCGGCCTGACGGATTCTGAATTCAGTCGCCTTAACAGATACTCCTTGACTTTCAGAAAACCAATAAAATTATCAATATCATCCCTGCAGACCAATAGCTGGCTATGCCTGGCGGAGGTAATCTCAGAATGCACCTCCCGATCATCCTTATCAATATCAATCCACTCCACCTCGTGACGGTGCGTCATGATATGACGGGCTTTCTTATCGGCAAAATGAAATACCTTCTGGTGCATTCTGTTCTGATCCTTGCCAATAATACCTTCATTCGAGGCGTTTCTGATCAACTGCTTCAGTTCAGCCTCAGTAATGCCTGATGTATTCTTCCTGATGCCAAGCAATGAATTGATGAGAGCCGTTGAAATGGATAGGAAACGCACAAAGGGGTAAAAGGCATTGGTAATCACGTTTATTGTTGGCGCTACCCTTACAGCAACATTTTCAGGATTGCTCAATGCAATCGTTTTAGGTACCAGCTCGCCAATGACTATTGAAAAATAGGTAATGAGCACTATGGTTACTATAAAGGCAGCCTGAAAGGCAGGATCAGGTGACATACCCATAAAAATGAACAGGGGTGATACTTTTTCAGCCAGTGCAACACCTCCAAAGGCACCTGTTATAATTCCCACCAATGTTATTCCAACCTGAACCGCTGAAAGGAAATTCTCTGACTTTTCCTGTAATTTAAGAGCAGTTGCGGCACCGCTGCTTCCTGCCGCCTTCATTTGCTCCAGTCTACTCTTACGCGACGACACCAAGGCTATTTCCGATAGAGAGAAGAAGCTGTTAAACAGAATAAGCAATATAATAATTAAAATCTCCATGTTGGTAAGTTGCCTGCTATGTTAGCATCGGTTGTATTATGCCGACAATGAGCAAAGTTACAATTATTATGAATAATAAAACCTGATAGGTTAAGACCTGGCATATCAAACTTATATCTGTCTTGACAAGGTGGTTCTATTAAGCACTTCACTAAGGATTCATTTAAATCAACTCCAGTGCAAGTCCAGTGCAACTCCAGTGCAGGTCCAGTCATTATAGGGATTTACTGGAGTTGAACTGGAGTTGAACTGGAGTTGAACTGGAGTTGTAAAAAGTTTGGTATAACTTAGGTGTAATCGTTGTACATCTAAAATGAGACTGAATTGCTCATGTTGTAATACTGAAAAACATCTGTTGTAATATGGTGGTTTATCTGAAATACCTCTAAATGCAATTCAAGTTGCTGAAGTATAGAAATACGGGGCTGCCTGATGAGGGGTGCAGCTATTTGTAACAACCACAAATAAAAAAAGCTGTTGTAGTGATACAACAGCCTGATCTCTTTTGATAATGACCTTATTACCTGATTATAAATCCTTTTGCTTCAGCATCCTTTAAACAGGCACTGATGCCTTTTTTGCTGATATGACG
>JAEYXG010000241.1 GCA_023428585.1 Bacteroidota bacterium | reverse complement strand
TATGAATAAAGTGGACCTTGTTGACGACGGTGAACTTCTTGATCTCGTTGAGATGGAAATCCGTGACCTTCTTACCTTCTATGGTTTTGATGGTGATGCTACTCCAGTTATTCGTGGTTCTGCCCTTGGAGGTTTGAATAAAGAACCAGTTTGGGTAGAAAAGATTATTGAACTTATGGACGCTGTTGACAGCTGGATTCCACTGCCTCCGCGTGATATTGATAAGGACTTCCTTATGCCAGTTGAAGACGTATTCTCTATTACCGGTCGTGGTACCGTTGCTACCGGACGTATTGAAACTGGAGTGATCCATACTGGTGACCCTGTTGAGATCATTGGCCTTGACGCTGAGAAATTGAAATCAGTTGTTACAGGAGTTGAGATGTTCCGTAAAATCCTCGATACAGGTGAGGCTGGTGATAACGCAGGTTTATTGCTCCGTGGTATTGACAAAGAAGCTATTCGTCGTGGAATGGTTATTGCAAAACCAGGTTCTGTAAAACCACATAAAGAATTTAAAGCAGAGGTTTATATCCTTAAGAAAGAAGAAGGTGGACGTCACACTCCATTCCACAACAAGTATCGTCCCCAGTTCTATTTCAGAACAACTGACGTTACCGGTGAAGTAATTCTTCCTGAAGGAGTAGAGATGGTAATGCCTGGTGATAACCTGACAATTACTGTTAAGCTTATTCAACCGATCGCTATGTCAAAGAACTTACGTTTTGCAATCCGTGAAGGTGGTAGAACAGTGGGAGCAGGACAGGTGACCGAGATACTTGACATCTAAGAAAAATCGGGATAAAGGTATTCACTAGAATACCTTTATCTCTGCCATATTGAATGATGATTTATGGCAGAGAGTAATCTCTGTGAGTAACAATACTCAAACGGGTGTAGCTCAATTGGTAGAGTAGCGGTCTCCAAAACCGTTGGTTGGGAGTTCGAGTCTCTCCTCCCGTGCAATTAAAAAAAATAGGTTAAATGGCAAAGACAAAAATTCAGGAATACATCAACGAAAGTTACGATGAGTTGGTGAATAAAACATCCTGGCCCACATGGAGTGAACTCCAAAATAGTGCAATAGTAGTATCCGTCGCTTCCCTTATAATCGCTTTAGTCGTTTATTTGATGGATATGTCTTTCCAAACTTTGTTGAAACAGTTCTACCTGCTGTTTTAATGAACAACCTGCTTTTTCTACTAATATATCAGTTATTTGATTTCAATCCTAACCAGGCGTCTGTATGAGTGATCAAGCTAAAAAGTGGTATGTAATCAGGGCCATCAGCGGTAATGAAAAAAAGGTAAAACAATACCTTGAAAGTGAAATTAGCCGCTTGGGTTTGCATGATGTCATATCTCAGGTGTTGATCCCAACTGAGAAAGTTTATCAGGTGCACAAGGGAAAGAAGATCAGTAAAGAACGGAATTATCTTCCGGGCTATATATTGATTGAAGCAATTTTAACTGGTGAAATCCCACACATTATCAAGAATGTACCGGGAGTATTAGGCTTCCTTGGATCAAAGGGTGAACCCGTTCCCCTTCGACCTGCAGAAGTGAATCGCATATTAGGTAAAGTTGATGAATTAACAGAACAAGGCGAAGAAGTCAGCGTTCCGTTTATTGTCGGCGAAACCGTAACAGTAATTGATGGGCCTTTCAATAGCTTTACCGGCGTTATCGAAGAGATAAACGAGGAGAAGAAGAAATTGAAAGTAATGGTTAAAATATTTGGCCGTAAAACCCCTCTCGAACTGGGATTTATGCAAGTAGAGAAAGATTAAAGAACGGGATGTGTGATAAATAACTTCACTAAGTAATCAACAATGGCAAAAGAAATAAGCGGTTTAATTAAACTGCAAATTAAAGGTGCTGCAGCCAATCCCTCACCACCCGTTGGACCCGCATTAGGTTCAAAGGGAGTGAATATCATGGAGTTTTGTAAGCAATTTAATGCTCGTACACAGGATTCAGCCGGTAAAATATTACCTGTAATAATTACTGTGTATAAGGACAAATCATTTGATTTTGTCATCAAAACTCCACCTGTAGCAGTTCAGTTGCTTGAAGTAAGCAAATTGAAAAGTGGATCGGCAGAGCCTAATCGTAAAAAAGTTGCTTCCGTTAATTGGGAGCAGGTTCAGGCAATTGCCGAAGCTAAAATGGTTGACCTTAACGCTTTTACGCTGGAATCAGCAATGCGTATGGTAGCTGGAACAGCTAGGAGTATGGGTATTACCATCTCCGGTACTCCACCATTTGCTATTGATAAATAACTAGACTGCCGGTAACGGTTGTAAATTGTTAAAAACAAATTCTTAACAATGGCTAAATTGACAAAAAAAAGGAAAGAGGCACTTGCAAAGTTCGATAAGAATGGCACTTATTCCCTGACTGAAGCCATAAAAGTGGTAAAACAGATTTCAAACACAACTTTTGATAGTTCTGTAGATTTGGATGTACGCTTGGGTGTTGACCCACGTAAAGCCAATCAGATGGTCAGAGGTACTGTTATGTTGCCCCACGGAACTGGTAAAACTGTTAGGGTTTTGGTTCTATGCACTCCTGAAAAGGAAGCAGAAGCTAAAGCAGCCGGTGCAGATTATTATGGGCTGGATGAGTATATCCAAAAAATCAAGGAAGGTTGGACTGATGTTGATGTCGTGATCACTATGCCTAGCATTATGCCTAAGGTTGGTGCCCTCGGTAAAATATTAGGTCCCCGTGGCTTGATGCCAAATCCCAAAACCGGAACTGTCACCATGGAAGTGGGAAAGGCAGTTACTGAAGCGAAAGCCGGAAAAATAGATTTTAAGGTTGATAAGTTCGGAATTATTCACGCAGCTATTGGCAAAGTCTCTTTTGATGAGACTCAGCTTCTAGACAATGCCAAGGAACTCCTTCACTCTATCATTAAATTAAAACCGGCCGCTGCAAAAGGTACATACATGAAATCATTGTTTATGTCAAGTACCATGAGCCCGGGTATTCGTGTTGACCAAAAATCAATCACTGCTTAAGTTTAATCTGTGGACTTTCCTCGTAAAAAGTAAAAATCATCATGAGAAAAGAAGAAAAGAGTCAACTGATCGATACCCTGACAGAGCAGCTGCAAGCAAGCAGTAACCTTTATATTACTGATATTTCAAATTTAAACTCTGAAGTAACCAGTAAACTTAGAAGGTTATGCTTTAAAAAGGATGTAAAGTTGATCGTAGTTAAAAATACATTATTGCGTAAAGCAATGGAACGTTCCGAAAAGGACTTTTCTGGGCTTTATGATGTGCTGAATGGCGCAACTTCTATAATGTTATCGGAAGTTAATAATGAGCCTGCCAAGTTAATCAAGGAATTCAGAAAAACAAGTGACAAACCCATTCTTAAGGGTGCATTTGTTGAAGAAATGTCGTTCTTGGGCGATAAAAGCCTTGATATGCTGGTTAGCATTAAGTCGAAAAACGAACTTATTGGTGACATCATTCTCGCACTTAAATCACCGGCTAATAATGTTATTTCTGCATTACAGTCGGGTGGTCACAAATTGAGTGGTGTAATCAAAACCCTCTCCGAGAGGGAAGCCTGATACTTCATTAGGAAGAAAGAAATCTATAATATCAAGTAAGTAATTATCATTGTAAACATTTAAAAACAACAATAAAATGGCAGACTTAAAAGCTTTTGCAGAACAATTGGTTAACCTGACTGTTAAAGAAGTTAATGGATTAGCCCAAATCTTAAAAGACGAATATGGTATTGAACCCGCAGCAGCAGCTCCTGTTATGATGGCTGGTGGCGCAGGTGCAGGTGATGCAGCAGTAGCTGAAGAAAAAACCTCATTCGACGTAATCCTTAAATCTGCTGGTCAGGCTAAACTTGCAGTTGTTAAATTGGTAAAAGAACTCACAAGTCTTGGGCTTAAAGAAGCTAAAGAACTTGTAGATGCTGCACCAAAAGCTATCAAAGAAGGCGTTACTAAAGACGAAGCCGATGTATTGAAAAAACAACTTGAAGAAGCTGGCGCAGAGGTTGAAGTAAAATAAGTAGACGGGATTAGCTCGCAATTATACACTCCAGGTTCTGTTGCTACGCTCATGCATAGCAGCAGAACCTGTTGTTCCCCGATTTGATATCGGGTTTAATTGTTTTAATTCACGAGTATTATTTACTTAAAATTTCACAACCTTGGCCTCAAAAAAAATAGAACGTATAAGTTTCGGAACCTCTAAAGTACGGACCTCTTATCCTGATTTCCTTGATATACAAGTCAAGTCATTTCAGGATTTTTTCCAATTGGAAACTAACCCTGAAAATAGGGCATCAGAAGGTCTCTATAAGGTTTTCGCTGAGAATTTCCCCATTACAGATGCAAGGAACAACTTCGTACTCGAGTTTCTCGATTACTTTATTGACCCCCCTAGGTATTCCATTGAGGAATGCATTGAACGTGGTCTTACCTATAGTGTTCCTTTAAAAGCTAAATTAAAATTATATTGTACCGACCCTGAGCATGAGGATTTTGAAACTATTATCCAGGATGTATACCTGGGTATGATTCCTTATATGACTCCCAAAGGTACATTTGTGGTGAATGGTGCCGAACGCGTAGTCGTTTCTCAGCTCCATAGATCACCAGGTGTCTTCTTTGGCACCAGTTACCATGCAAATGGTTCCCAATTGTTCTCTGCACGTATAATCCCCTTTAAAGGTTCGTGGATGGAGTTTACAACCGATATCAATAACGTAATGTATGCGTATATTGACAGGAAGAAGAAATTGCCTGTTACTACTCTGTTACGTGCCATCGGATATGAAACTGATAAGGATATCCTCGAAATATTTAACCTGGCTGAAGAAATCAAGGTTTCTAAAGCAGGCTTGAAAAAGGTTGTTGGCCGCCGATTGGCTGCACGTGTTTTGAAAAACTGGATAGAAGACTTCGTCGACGAGGATACTGGAGAAGTTGTTTCAATTGAACGAACTGAGGTAGTTGTTGAACGTGAAATCACCGTTGAAAACCAACACATCGACCTTATTGTTGATTCAGGCGCCAAGACTATTCTATTACATCGTGAAGACCCTGATAATATTGACTATTCAATAATTTTCAATACACTTCAGAAAGATACGGCAAATTCTGAAAAGGAAGCAGTAGAGTTTATATACCGGCAATTGCGTAATGCTGAACCTCCTGATGAGGAAACAGCCCGTGGTATCATTGATAAGCTTTTCTTCTCTGATAAAAGATATGACCTTGGTGATGTTGGTCGTTATAGAATTAATAAAAAGCTGAATCTTGATACATCCATCGACACTAAAGTGTTGACCAAACAGGATATCATATCCATTATTAAATACCTGATCAGCTTGATTAACCTCCGTACGGAAGTTGACGATATTGACCATTTGAGCAATCGTAGAGTTCGTACTGTAGGTGAGCAATTATATAATCAGTTTGGTGTTGGTTTAGCCCGTATGGCTAGAACTATTCGTGAACGTATGAATGTGCGTGATAACGAAGTGTTTACTCCTATGGACCTGATCAATGCTAAAACACTTTCTTCGGTAATAAACTCATTCTTTGGTACTAATCAGTTATCACAGTTTATGGATCAAACAAATCCATTGGCTGAGTTAACTCATAAACGCAGGGTCTCAGCATTGGGCCCCGGTGGTTTGTCGCGTGAACGTGCAGGTTTTGAAGTACGTGACGTGCATTATACTCACTACGGCCGTTTGTGTACCATTGAAACCCCTGAAGGCCCGAATATTGGTTTGATCTCTTCATTGTGTGTTTATGCCAAGATTAACCGTTTAGGTTTTATTGAGACCCCTTATAAGAGAGTAGTCAATGGAAAGGTTGACCTCTCGGAAGAACCGGTATTCCTAAGTGCTGAAGAAGAGGAAAACAAAATCATTGCTCAGGCTACTACAGATATGGATGATGATGGTCATTTTGTAAACGACCGGGTTAAAGTGCGTTATTTGGCCGATTATCCTATCATTGAAAAAGAGAAAGTTGACCTTATTGATATAGCTCCTAACCAGATTGCTTCAATAGCGGCTTCCCTTATTCCATTCCTTGAGCATGATGATGCCAACAGAGCTTTGATGGGATCAAACATGATGCGTCAGGCTGTTCCTTTACTCAATCCGGAAGCTCCTATTGTAGGGACTGGTATTGAGAAAAATGTTGCATTCGACTCCCGTGTTCTTGTTACCGCTGAGTGTGATGGTATTGTTGAATTTGTTGATGCTACTGAAATTGTTATTCGTCATACTCGTCTTGAAGATGAAAAGCTTGTAAGCTTTGATGATGATGTTAAAACATATAAACTAACCAAATTTTCACGTACAAATCAAAATACATGTACAAACCTTCGTCCTATAGTTCGTAAGGGCGATAAAGTCAAAAAAGGACAGGTATTATGTGAAGGTTATGGTACAAGTATGGGTGATCTTGCTTTAGGACGTAACCTAATGGTTGCTTTCATGCCTTGGAAGGGTTACAACTTTGAAGATGCAATTGTAATTTCTGAAAAGGTTGTAAAGGAAGATATCTTTACTTCTATTCATATTGAAGAGTTCATTCTCGAAGTGCGTGATACCAAGCGCGGTGTAGAGGAATTAACCAATGACATACCCAATGTAAGTACTGAGGCTACCAAGGACCTTGATGAAAATGGATTGATTAGAATTGGTGCTGAAGTAAATGAAGGAGATATACTCATTGGAAAAATCACCCCAAAAGGCGAGAGTGATCCTACTCCTGAAGAAAAACTCTTAAGAGCAATTTTTGGTGATAAAGCCGGTGATGTTAAGGATGCTTCTCTTAAGGCCCCTCCCTCAATGAAGGGTGTTGTGGTAGATAAGAAATTATTCTCCCGCATGATCAAGGACAGAAAGGTTAAAGCAAAAGAGAAGGATGTTGTGAAGATTCTTGATGATGAGTTCAACAAGAATTCACAGGATCTTAAAACCAAACTTGTTGATAAACTCACCGTTCTTGTCTCAGGAAAGACATCACAGGGTGTGAATAATAACTTCAGGGAAGAATTGATTCCAAAGAAGGTTAAATTCACTCAAAAGATGTTAATGAGCATTGATTATCTGAATGTGAACCCGGGCAAGTGGACCACCGACAAGGAAGTCAATGAAATGGTTAAAACCCTAATCAACAATTATATAATCAAATATAAGGAGATACTGGGTATTTATAACCGTAAGAAGTTCGTGGCAACTGTTGGTGATGATCTTCCAAACGGTATAGTTCAAATGGCAAAAGTATATGTTGCCAAGAAACGCAAGCTCAAAGTTGGGGATAAGATGGCAGGACGCCACGGTAATAAGGGTATAGTTGCCCGTATTGTTCGTGAAGAAGATATGCCGTTCCTTGCTGATGGTACTCCTGTTGATATTGTACTCAATCCTCTTGGGGTACCTTCACGTATGAACCTTGGACAGATATACGAAACTGTACTGGGATGGGCAGGTAAGAAATTAGGATTGAACTTTGCAACACCCATTTTTGATGGTGCCAGTGATACACTTATCAATGAATATCTGGTGAAGGCAGGTCTTCCTGAAAATGGCAGGGTTTATCTGCATGACGGAGGCACAGGTGAGCGTTTTGATCAGCCGGCTACTGTTGGCTACATCTATATGCTTAAGTTGCATCACATGGTTGATGATAAGATGCACGCCCGCTCAATAGGGCCTTATTCTCTGATTACCCAACAGCCTCTTGGTGGTAAAGCACAATTTGGAGGTCAACGTTTTGGTGAAATGGAGGTTTGGGCACTTGAAGCATTTGGTGCATCACATATCTTGCAAGAAATACTTACTGTTAAATCAGACGATGTTATGGGTCGGGCTAAAGCTTATGAAGCTATTGTAAAAGGCGAGAATATGCCAATACCCGGTATCCCTGAATCATTTAATGTACTTGTACATGAGTTGAGAGGCTTGGGCCTTAATATTACTTTCGATTAATAAATTGTTTGCAGCTAACTGTTGAGGCCAGTTGATGGGTCATCAGTTAGTTGCAAAATTTTGTTTTCGTAGTCAATAAGTTAATACTTTATTCAAAACATATGGCTTTCAGAAAAGACAGCACTATTTCCAGCAATTTTTCCAAAATAACCATCAGCCTTGCTTCTCCTGAGATGATCTTGGAGAGGTCAAGTGGTGAAGTACTGAAACCCGAAACTATCAACTACAGAACCTATAAACCTGAAAGAGATGGTTTGTTCTGTGAGAGAATCTTTGGCCCGGTTAAAGATTGGGAATGTCATTGCGGTAAATATAAAAGAATTCGTTATAAAGGTATAGTTTGCGACCGTTGTGGTGTTGAGGTAACCGAGAAAAAGGTTCGTCGTGAACGTATGGGACATATACAACTGGTAGTGCCGGTTGCTCATATTTGGTTCTTCCGTTCATTACCCAACAAAATTGGTGCACTTCTAAACCTGAATACGAAGAAGCTTGATTCCATTATTTATTATGAGCGTTACGTGGTTGTTCAACCGGGTATCATGGATGGAGTCATGCTAAAGGAGGATGCAAAGATTGAAAAAATGGCCTTGCTGACAGAAGAACAGTACTTTGAAGTTCTTGATGCACTGCCGAAAGAGAATCAGTATCTGGATGATACTGATCCTCAGAAATTTATTGCCAAGATGGGTGCAGAAGCATTGTATGATCTGCTTCAAAATCTTGACCTTGACCGCGAATCATTTGATTTAAGGCACAAGGCGAACAATGAAACATCACAACAGCGTAAAGCTGATGCATTGAAACGCCTTCAGGTGTTTGAAGCATTCCGTGATGCTCAAAAGCGTATAGAAAACCATCCCGAATGGATGATCGTTAAAGTTGTTCCAGTTATTCCACCTGAATTGAGACCTCTTGTTCCTCTTGATGGTGGCCGATTTGCAACAAGTGACCTTAATGATCTCTATAGAAGGGTTATCATTAGGAATAATCGCTTGAAGAGACTTATTGAAATCAAGGCTCCTGATGTAATTATGCGTAATGAAAAACGTATGCTTCAGGAAGCTGTTGATTCACTATTTGATAATTCACGTAAAGCCAACTCAGTAAAGACGGAGTCAAATCGTGCCTTAAAATCACTCAGTGATAGTTTAAAAGGAAAACAAGGACGTTTCCGTCAAAACCTATTAGGTAAACGTGTTGATTATTCAGGCCGTTCAGTTATCGTTGTTGGTCCGGAGCTCAAATTAAACGAGTGCGGATTGCCCAAAGATATGGCTTCAGAACTGTTCAAACCTTTCATCATCCGTAAGATGCTTGAAAGAGGTATTGTCAAAACTGTTAAATCAGCCAAGAAAATTGTTGATAGAAAAGATCCCGTAGTTTGGGATATACTGGAGAATATCCTTAAAGGTCATCCTGTTATGCTCAACCGTGCTCCTACATTGCATAGGTTAGGTATCCAGGCTTTCCAGCCAAAGCTTATTGAAGGTAAGGCTATCCAATTGCACCCATTGGTATGTACGGCTTTCAATGCTGACTTCGATGGTGACCAAATGGCTGTTCACGTGCCACTGGGTAATGCTGCCGTGCTTGAAGCCCAACTTCTGATGCTTGCTTCACATAATATCCTGAATCCTGCTAATGGAGCTCCAATCACTGTTCCTTCGCAGGACATGGTTCTTGGTCTTTATTATATGACCAAAGGCCGTAAATCAGTACCAGAGAATCCGGTTAAAGGTGAAGGT
>JAEYXG010000226.1 GCA_023428585.1 Bacteroidota bacterium | reverse complement strand
GTTTTGCCATTTGTCCTATAGTATCTGCCTCAACACCTACTTTTGCAGCAATAGCTGCCGATTCCTTCATAGCACTGACTGCCTGCTGCAAATCAGTGGAAGCAAGAGTTACTGCTTTGTTGTAAGCGTTAACCGCATCGTCTTTGGTTTGTGCAAATGAATTAATGGTAAGGGCCATCACTATTAAAATGGCTAATGATCTGATTGTCATTTTCATCTATTGTTTTAGTTTTAGTTGAATTTGTTTGTCTCGTTGGCAAATATAACCAATAACGTGCCAAAAATTATTCATTCAGGGTATTTATTTAACAAAGCAGCGGATATATTTGCTCAAAAAGTTGAGAGTTACAATAATTTCGTTCTAATTGTAGGATTAATCTCTGAAAAAATATTATACATTTGCATTGGCAAAAAACAATACTTATGAAAAGCACAATTATTAAGATTGCTCTGGGAGTGGTTATTATTGTACTGGGCTACTTTCTTTATGCATCAATAATGAAACCTGTTCGTTTTCAGGATGAACTAAATCGTAGAAATGAGCAGATCGTTAACAAGTTAAAGGATATCAGAACGGCTCAGAATTTGTATAAGCAATTCAATAATGCTTATACTTCAAGTTTTGATACTTTATTTGATTTTCTGAAGAACGGTGAAATTCCGGTGGTAACAATGGTTGCTGATCCAACAGATACAACGTTTACCCGAACAATTAACGATACGGTTGGATATATTAAAATTGCTGATTCACTCTATTCAAAAAGAGAGAATTTTAAAGTTGAAGATCTGGCAATCATTCCTTTCTCTGACGGTCGTCGCTTTGAGATGAAGACCGGAAAGATAGACAAGGGAGGTGTAATGGTTAGCGTAATTGAGGTTCTTGTACCATACGAATACTATATGTATGATAAGGATGAACAGGATGTTATCAATTTGATTGAGCGTCAAAAAAGAATTAACAAATACCCCGGTATTCGTATGGGTTCACTTACTGAAGCCTCTACTGACGGGAACTGGGAATAATTTCTATAACATGACCGGCCTTCGTACAACATTAAGTTGTTTTGACCGAATATTTGACAAGGCCTCAAGTGAAAAATACAATTTGTCCATCCGGCTGCAGCCGGATGGACTTTTGTTTTCAATACAAGATCAGATAAACCTAAAGTATATAGGCTTTGAGTCAATAATGCTTGCCGGAGCATCAGAGATATATGAATTCATTGCAAAGAGTGAGATATTACGTGGATTGTACAATAAAACTGTATGCATTACTCCAACCTCCAAATATACAATTGTACCCGGTGCCTTGTTTGTACCTGATAAGGTTGAAGAGTATTTTCAATTTGTAAATCACCGGGAAAATGATGAAGAGTTGATGATGTGCAAGTTGCTTTTTGATGATGCAACTTTAATCTACGCCACAAATTTGGCATATTCTCAAATTATTCAAGATTTCTTTCCACAGTCAGTGACTTTGCCCGGTGTTGTGGCTTTTTTGAATTTCATCCTTCCCCGATATCGAAATGCCAGAGCTTCAACAATGTTTCTGAATGTCCATAATGATAATTTCGATTTAATAATATTGAATGATGGGAAATTGATATTTTGTAATAACTTCAGTTATAAGGCACCTGAAGATCTCGTGTATTATACAATTTTTGTTATTGACCAACTGAAAGTAAATCAGGAAAAGGTTGAAATGAAACTGTCGGGAAATGTTGACCTTAATTCTGATTTGATCAAAATATTGAGAAAATACATCAAGACAATTGATGTGCTTGCTTTAGAACCTGATATTCAGGTGAGTTATGCATTAAATGAGTTGGAGAAACACCGATATATTGACCTATTTAATCCCCGGTTATGCGAATTATAAGTGGATCCCATAAAAGTCGAAAAATAAATCCTCCAAAGAATCTACCTGTTCGCCCTACTACGGATATGGCTAAGGAGGCACTGTTTAATATACTGGATAATAATTTTAATCTGGATGAAATAATGGTGCTTGATTTATTTGCCGGAACCGGGAGTATCACATACGAGTTTGCTTCCAGAGGTGCTTTGGGAGTTACAAGTGTTGATACTGAATTGCGGTGTGTTGATTTTATTCGTAAAACATCAAAAGAACTGGAATTTGAAGCGATTTTGGCCTTCAGATCAGATGCTTTTCGATATCTGCAGAATACACAGAATAATTATGATATTATTTTTTGTGATCCGCCATATGATTTGCCGGGTATTGATGCAATTCCTGAAATGGTTATAGGAAGAAAACTACTTAAACCCGGAGGCTGGCTTATACTTGAACATTCAGGCAAGTCAGACTATAGCAAGATGATGGGTTTTTTACAGCATCGGCATTATGGAAGTGTTAATTTCAGTATTTTTACAACACCTGATAATACAGATCAATAAATAAATTCTTCTTCAATGTTTAAAAGAGCTGTCTTTCCCGGATCATTTGACCCTATTACTCTCGGTCATGAAAATATCATCAGAAGGGCTATTCCCATGTTTGATGAGATTATTATTGCTATCGGTCAGAATATTGAGAAAAAGAACCAGTTTACCCTTGAAGAAAGGATGAACTGGATATTACAGACATTTGAGGATTGCAATAATATTCGTGTTGATTACTATTCCGGCCTCACAGTTGATTATTGCAGGAAAGTAAATGCCCAGTATTTGCTCAGAGGATTAAGGACATCAGCCGATTTTGAATTTGAAAGAACTGTCGGGCAGGTTAATAAAAGATTGTATCCTGCCATAGAAACGGTATTCCTGCTTTCTACCCCTGAATATACTTCCATTAACTCTTCAATAATAAGGGATGTGTATAAAAATGGAGGTGATGTAAGTGCATTTATTCCTTCAGGAATAATACTCCCATAAGTATTAATCAAGACATCACCATTGGAGTTAGAGGATAGTTTTTAGTGAAGCATAGGTGTTTTGCAGGATCATATTCATTTTATCCTTTGCAACCCAAATGGCTTTAGTAATATCTTCTTCCAATTGTGGTTTTGGCTCAGCAGTACCGGTGAAAGTCATTTTAAACCAATATGTCCTTTTTAGAACCTTTTTACCTTTAAAATCGAATATATGGAAAGTTGAAGATATTTCTTCAACAATACTTACCTCCTGAAGACCGGTTTCTTCATGTACCTCCCTAAGAGCAGCCTCACTATGGGTTTCATTCTTTTCAATTTTTCCCTTTGGCAAATCCCATTTTCCAAATCGATAGATAAATAAACGATCTCCTAAAGAATTATATACCATACCACCGGCAGCTTCAACATACCAAAAATGAGAAATAAACTCATCAAGCAATCTTTCAAGATTTTGGTTGTTATATAGTATCAGAGTTTGCGAATAATGATCATTTATAAAATCACTATATGCTTCTTTGATCTTTTTCCTTGAACCGGCTTCTATTACTGTACTATCAGGTTTGTCAGAAAATTCTGTCGGGTCAGTTGTTAGTATAATTAGTTTATCTGAAGTAAAAACTTTGTACATTTGCTGCATGAGTATCAATGAAACTATAGCGCTTGAAACAGCGGAATTTCTATTGCAAATAAAGGCAATAAAATTGGACAATAATAATCCATTTACATGGAGTTCAGGAATAAAATCACCAATTTATTGTGATAACCGTAAAATTTTATCCTATCCTAAAATCAGGACCTACATTCGACAGGAATTCTCCAAATTAATAAGGGAAGAATTTGGTGAGCTTGATTTAGTTGCAGGAGTAGCAACAGGTGCTATTGCACATGGTGTTTTGGTAGCGCAGGAATTGGGCCTGCCATTTGCGTATGTAAGATCAACCAAGAAGGACCACGGTATGTCAAATCAAATTGAAGGAGTTGTAGAGTCTGGTCAATCGGTTGTTGTTATTGAGGATTTGGTTTCAACGGGGCAAAGTAGTCTTGCTGCTGTTAGAGCATTGCGTGAAGCAGGATGCAATGTAAAAGGAATGGTTGCTATTTTTACCTATGGGCTAGAATCGGCTACTACCAATTTTAAAGAAGAAAATTGTATACTTCATACCCTTACTGACTATAATCACTTGATTAAGTATGCATTGGATATGAAATATATCAAGGAATCAGATAAACTCTCACTGGTTAGTTGGCGTGAGAATCCTGAAGGATGGGGCAAATAATGGTAATTTTTTTATGACAACTTTTGAAAGTGAACAAGTAGACATTCCCAGGAATATTAAACTGATATTTGATTTTTTGTCAGACTTCAATAATTTCAAAAGTCTCATGCCTCCTCAGGTGTCAGAATGGGAGTCAGATAGTGAGCATTGTAGCTTTAATATTCAGAATATGGCTACCCTTGGTATGAGATATGAGCAGAAAAATCAATATAGTCATATAGCAATTGTTTCTGAAGGGAAATCACCGTTTAACTTTAATCTCCAGTGTTTTCTTAATCCTCTTGGAGACAACAAAACAGATTTAAGGCTGCAGCTGAATGCAGATCTTAATATGATGCTCAAGATGATTGCCTCTAAACCTTTGGCTAATTTTGTTAATATTCTTGCAAATAAGATTAAGGAAGTTTGTGAAACACAATTACCTGAGAATGGGGAACACAACCTCCTTTAAGCCACAAGTATAAATTTTCCCTGAAACATCTGCCAGTTCAAGCTGTCCATGTTGGTCTATTCCAGTTATGGTTGCTGTAACCTTCCTGTCATTTATTGTATATTCAATAAATTGATCTTTTAAATACAGCTTCGTTAGATATAAATTACGAAGTGCAAACTTATCATCTTTAAGTTTTTGATAAAATTCTGCTATTAAAGTATGCCATTTTGTCAGTACAGACGGTATGTCATAGTTTTGTCCACTTAATAATTTTAAAGAAGTTGCATTTGGAGCAAAGTTGAATTTAGTTTGATTTACATTTAGTCCTATACCGGCAATAGTTGTGGAGACACTTTGGCCCATGATATAATTCTTAATTAAAATCCCTGCAACTTTGCGGTGTTCGATATAAATATCGTTAGGCCATTTTATTAATGAACTGTTGTTTTTAAGAAGGGAATCTACAGTTTCACAGGTTGCCAAAGATACAACCATAGTAAGGTAGAATTGATCAGTAGGGCTAAGGAATGATGGATTTAACAACGTGGTGGCGATGAGGTTCATGAATGGTTCACTTTCCCACTTATTTTCACCCTGTCCTATTCCAGCTGTCTGGTTGTTGGTGAAAATCACTGATCCTTCGGCAAATGAAGTGGAACCTATTTGACGCTCAACATATTTATTGGTTGAATCAACTTCAGTTAGTTCATAAACGACATATTCAGGAAATATATTTACAATATCCATAATGCAACATTAAATCGGTACAATTGTTGATGACTATTCATATAAAGCAAATACGCAAGTATTGGCTTATTACTGCACATAAGAAATTGATTAACTTTGCAAAAGTAAAATTAAAAACAGCCTATGGTGACTAAAAAAATCAAATCAGCCTCAGAAATGCTGGTGAATATTGCAGCTGAAGGAATATTTGAAAAGAAGGGTGAGGATGTAGTACAGATAGATTTGCGCAGCATCAAAAATGCTGTTGCTGATTTCTTTTTGGTATGTCACGGTAATTCACGTGCTCAGGTGGAAGCGATTGCAGAGTCTGTGCAAGTTGAAATCAAGAAAGCCGTAGGATTGAATGTGTGGAAGAAAGAGGGATTTGAAAATTCAGAATGGATTTTATTGGATTATGTAGATGTTGTTATTCATATATTTCAGGAAGGTAACAGGAAATACTATCGTCTCGAAGAGCTATGGGCCGATGCCGGGATCAAACAACTAACTCCTGAACCTGAAAAACCAAAACGTACAAAGAAAAATAAGTCTGCTGAGGCTTTATAAACAATCATGGATCAAGAAACTAATAAGAAACAAAATAGTGGCATAAATAAGCCTAAATCGCTAAAACCTAAATTCGGTTTTTACTGGATTTATATTTTATTAGCTGTGCTCATAATCGGTATGCAGTTTATGAGTTGGAATAATACAACCAAAGAGGTAGGGTGGGGTGAAGTGAAAAAAATGCTTCAGGCCAAACACGTTAATAAAGTAATACTTGTTAATAAGGAATTCGTTGAAATCTATATTAAATCCGATAGTCTTAAACTAGCCAAATATAAAGAGGTCCGTCCAAGTGAGAAGTTTGGTACTACTCCTGGCCCTCAATATATATACAAGATTGGTTCGGTAGAAAATTTTGAAAAGGATTTTACCGAAGCTCAGGTAGACTCTACTGACCCTGTATATATTACTAATGAAACGCGAAGGAATTGGAGTGATGCTTTTACTTGGTTGTTCCCATTACTAATATTGGTTGTTGCATGGTTTTTTATCATGAGGATGATGAGCCGGGGTTCGGGCGGCGGAGGACAGATATTCAACATAGGTAAATCAAAAGCACAACTCTTTGATAAAGATACTCACGTTAATATCAACTTTAGTGATGTTGCAGGATTGGAAGAGGCGAAGGTGGAAATCATGGAGATAGTTGATTTCTTGAAAAATCCCAAGAAGTATACTACTTTGGGAGGCAAGATTCCAAAAGGCGCTCTTTTGGTAGGTCCTCCTGGCACCGGGAAAACATTATTGGCAAAAGCAGTAGCCGGTGAAGCCAAAGTTCCATTCTTCTCTCTGTCAGGATCTGACTTTGTTGAGATGTTTGTTGGTGTAGGAGCATCACGTGTGCGCGATTTATTCAAGCAAGCTAAGGAGAAGTCGCCATGTATTATCTTTATTGATTAAATAGATGCAATTGGTAGAGCAAGGGGCAGGAATCAAATAACAGGAGCAAATGATGAACGTGAGAACACGCTGAATCAGCTACTTACTGAAATGGATGGATTCGCCACAAATGCTGGTGTTATAATCCTTGCAGCAACAAACAGAGCTGACATCCTCGATAGGGCATTGTTGAGAGCCGGTAGATTTGACCGTCAGATAAACGTTGAATTGCCTGATCTTGAAGAGCGGAAGGCAATCTTTAAAGTCCATATGAAACCTCTTAAAAGTGCTTCAACGGTTAGCATCGACTTCCTTGCAAAACAAACGCCTGGTTTTTCCGGTGCTGATATAGCAAATGTTTGTAATGAAGCGGCATTGATTGCAGCCCGTAGGAACAAGACAGAAATTGAGAAGCAAGATTTTATGGATGCCATTGATCGTATTGTTGGTGGTCTTGAAAAACGGAACAAGATCATTGCACCAAACGAAAAAAAGATAATAGCCTACCATGAAGCCGGTCATGCTACCGTTAGCTGGTTACTTGAATTTGCCCATCCACTTATTAAAGTGACTATAGTGCCGCGTGGAAAAGCATTGGGCGCAGCATGGTATTTGCCCGAGGAGAGACAATTGACCAATTACGAACAGATGTTTGATGAGCTGACAGCTACTCTGGGAGGCAGGGCATCAGAAGAGATCATGTTTGGTAAAATTACAACAGGTGCATTAAATGATCTGGAAAAAGTGACTAAGCAGGCAATGGCAATGGTTGTTTATTTCGGCTTGAATAAAGAGATTGGCAATGTTAGTTACTATGACTCTACAGGTCAGCAAGAATATTCATTCACCAAACCATACAGTGAAGCCACAGCTCAGATTATAGATATAGAAGTCAAGAAGATTATTGAAGAAGCTTATGAACGTGCTAAAATATTGCTCCTAGAAAATAAGGAAAAGTTGACACAATTGGCTGAGATGCTGCTCAAGAAGGAGGTTATATTTAGAGAGGACCTAGAGATTATATTTGGTAAAAGGGCATTTGAAGAGTTCCATGAACCTATGCCTGAAAGAACTGATACTGAAGAACAGCCCAATGTTGATGGCAGCGAAGATATTCTGGCAAATACAGGTGATGAACCTGTAGTTAAGAATACTGATGAGGAGTCAAAGAGTGAAAAGGAAGAAGAAAAATCAAAACTTGCTGAGGAAAAGTAAGTATCTTCATAACTTTTAATTAGATGGCAGTTATGAAAAGCAACATATCAGGTCAGTCGGAATCCTTAAAGGACAGTACTTCACGTGAAAAGGTTCTTAAGAAGGTTCGACACGCATTACTAGAGCCTTCTGATAGTCCATACCCTGATTTGGACATTGAATCGTCGGTTTATACCAAGATAGAAGAGGAAAAGGACGTTCAGTTTGCTTATGAGCTTTCTGAATTAGGTGCCAATTTTATCTATTGTAAATCACCTGAGGACATGTTGAAAAAGGTTAGTGCCTTATTCATAGAAAACAAGTGGAGTGAAGCATGTTGCAATGATGAGTTATTAATAGGATTGCTAAGGCACGCAGGTGTAGAAGTATATAATAACAATGCAAATGCGGCTTTTCATAAAATAGCTGTTACCGGATGTGAGTGCTTGATAGCACGTACCGGTAGTGTGCTTGTCAGCTCTGCACAGGAGTCGGGCCGCAGATTGCCATTTACCGCTGATATCCACATTGTAATAGCGTTTACATCTCAGGTTGTTCTGGATATTAAACATGCACTTGACTTTATAAGACGTAAGTATAATTATAAGCTACCTTCAATGATTTCAATTATTTCAGGAAATGGGCGATCAGATGAAATTGAAAAGATAATGTTGCCGCTAGGGCATGGTCCGAAGGAATTGTATGTTTTTATGGCAGATGAAGATAACCTTGAATAATAAGTAATAATGGTAGGCTGGACACTTGTATATACCGGGAATAAATTACATGACGTGAATTTTATTCAAAGTCTACTTGATGACCACAAGATAGTTTCAGTTGTGGTAAATAAACAGGATTCTGTTTACTTGATTGGAGATATTGAACTTTATGTTTCGGCTGAAGATGCTTTTAACGCCAATCAACTAATTAAAAGCTTGAAAAGTGAATAATTTTACACTTAGAACAATTACAGGTGCAGCGTTTGTAATTGTCATCATTGGCTCAGTGATAATAAATCATTGGTTATTTGCATCGCTGTTTTTTTTTATTGCATTGGCGGGCTACTGGGAATATAGCAGGATATCACGCGCATTGAATGCATATCCTTCAAGATTAGCAGGATTGCTGCTATCAGCTTTGACTTATCTATTGATTGTTTCCTGGAATTTTCAGATAATACCCGATCAAGGTTTATATTTCCTATTATTGGTTCCTGTTATCATTGTAACTGTTGAATTAACACGCAAAACGAGTACCTCTTTGCTTAATGTTGCGACGACTTTGTTCGGTTTGGCATGGGTTATCGTTCCACTGGCAATGCTTTCGGGTTTTTTCAATTTGACAGAAGAGCATAAATGGCGTGAAACAGGGCTGCTGCTTGGCTTTTTCCTTATATTATGGATAAATGATTCAGGTGCTTATATTTTTGGATCTTGGTTTGGAAAACATAAATTGCTTGAACGTATTAGTCCGAAAAAATCTTGGGAAGGATTTGTTGGAGGTGCATTGGCAGGATTGTTGGTTGCTTACACAATCTCTTCTTCCTTTACAGAGTTCACTGTTTTTGAGTGGTTACTAATAGGCATTGTAATTATTGTATTCGGTACTATAGGCGATTTAACTGAATCAATGTTTAAGCGAAATGCAGGCATCAAAGACTCTGGGAAAATACTACCAGGACATGGAGGGGTGCTTGATCGATTTGATGCTGTGCTTGTTGCCGCTCCAATTGTTTATATTCTTATCAGATTGCTTCGTTACGTAAATTAACCTACTTTTGCCGGGATGAGAATTCATAAGGAAGGTTTTTGGATAATTCTTGTTTCATTTATCGTTTTAGGGATACTGTCACCCCTTACAGGCTTGATTCCAATGCCGATATATCTCCATTATATCATTTGGGGATTGTTGGTTATAGTTTTTTTATGGATTGTAAAGTTCTTCAGATATCCAAAACGGATTATTTCACCTGATGAAACAAGACTACTGTGTCCTGCTGACGGAAAAATCGTAGCAATTGAAGAGGTTTTTGAGCCTGAGTATTTTAAAGATAAACGGATACAGGTTTCAGTTTTCATGTCACCCAATAATGTCCATGTCAACTGGTCACCCATCTCAGGTACTATTAAATTCATGAAGTACCATCCGGGTAAATACTTGGTAGCCTGGCACCCTAAATCATCAACCCATAATGAGAGAACATCCGTTGTAATTGAAAATCATGAAGGAACACAGATATTATTGCGTCAAATTGCAGGTGCTTTAGCAAGACGAATTGTCTGCTATGCTCATGAAGGAAACAGTATAAGGCAAGGAGATGAGTTTGGATTTATCAAGTTCGGATCAAGGGTAGATATCTTCTTGCCACTAAATGCCCGGCTTGAAGTGAAAATTGGACAGAAAGTATCAGGCAAACAAACAGTTATAGCATTTCTGTAGCACATTAACATAACTTTAACACTTTATAGTGCATAGTTATCTATTTTGAATATTATCTTTGTCATCATAAACCCAAAATAAAACATTCATGAAAAAGTTTGCAATGATTTTCTCAGTAGTAGCATTAATTTTTGCTTATAGTGCTGCCACCGTTTCTGCACAGAATGCACCTGTAAAAGCCAAGACTGAAAAAGTATCTGATAGTAAGACAGTAAAATCAACTGATGGCAAGACAGCTGGTTGTACAGATAAAGCAAAGGCTGACTGTGCTTCGGGCGACAAAGCAAAAGCCGGTTGTGCTACTCCATGCTCTAGTGCTCAGGCAAAGTCAGGTTGCTGCAGTTCAAAGGCTGCTGCTAAACCAGTACCTGCACCGGAAAAGAAATAGTGAATCTCGAAAAAGCTCGAAGGCCATCTGGATAGATGGCCTTTTTTTATTGCTTTTAATTCCAATATTCAATTAATTCAATATGGGTTACTCATAATAGCAGCTTAAGCTCAAATAAGGAATTCACATAATAAGTGGCTATTGATTCTGATTGAATGCTTTCAAAGTCAACCAGAACCTGATCCATTCCTGCATCTCTGGCACCAATGATATCAACGTCAATATCATCACCAATCATCAGGGATTCACTTGGCAAGGCATTGGCTTGTGAAAAGGCATATTTGAAAATGTTAATATCAGGCTTCTTATAACCAGCATCTTCTGATGTGATGATTTGAGTGAAATACTTCTCAAGTTCTGAATGTTTAAGTTTTCTATACTGTACTTCTTCAAATCCGTTGGTGATAATATGCAATGTGTATTTTCCTTTTAGATAATCAAGTAACTGATAGGTGCCTGGATACAAATGTTTCTTTGTGGGGCTGATTTTAATATAATCAGAAGCGATACTCTTACTTAATTCATTATCTACTATCCCAAATGAATCAAGTGTCAATGAAAACCTACTGACATTCAACTCTTCCTTTTTGATTTGACCTTTTCTGTATTGATCCCATAAATCAAGATTGATTTTGTGATATACGTTCAAAAAGTCATGGAAGTCTTCTATGCCTCTTTCTTTGAGGAAATATTTTTCGTGAATATCAGTGAAAGTCTCGTTTGCATTTCTATCAAAATCCCACAGCGTTCGGTCAAGGTCGAAGAAGATATGTTTGTAGTTTTTCGATTTCATTAATAATCTGATGTGGAATGAGAGGGCAAAATTAATCATTCAAAGCTATTAATGACATTTTCTTTTTAGATGAGATCTACTATGCTGAGGAAGAAGAAATATTTTTGACTTTGCATAGATATTTATTGTGTGAAAAAAGTGTCAACAGTTTAAAGCTTACAATTTTTTTTACATTGGTATTATCATTCTATGATTATGGAAGAAAGAATAATAGATGTTGCATCTGCAACATGAAAATAAATATTGCATTTTACTTGACTTTGTACTGTTGAAAGTTGTATTATTGCAATATCAAAATAATATCACCATGGAAACTAATAAAAATGAAAAAATCATTACCCCCTTGTCGGGGTACATTATGCTGACAGTAGTAGTGCTAATGTTAGCCTTTTCTATTTATAATTTTGCTTCAAACAACCAAACGACCTGGTTGATGATAGTATCAATGATCGTGTTACTTTGTGCAGTTTTTTTAATGGCGGGTTTACTTGTAGTTAATCCAAATGAATCAAGTGTGCTAGTATTGTTTGGTGATTATGCTGGAACTGTTAAGAGCAATGGGCTCTTTTGGGTGAATCCGCTTTATAAACGGCGTAAAATATCATTGAGAGCAAGGAATCTCAATAGTGATCCCATTAAAGTAAATGACAAGATAGGGAATCCCATTATGATTGGAATTGTGCTTGTTTGGAAGGCGCAAGATACATTCAAGGCAGCATTTGAAGTAGATGATTACGTTCATTATGTTGAAATTCAGAGTGAAGCTGCAATAAGGAAATTAGCAGGACACTACCCATATGACAATTTTGATGACGAAGGTGCTGAAATTACATTAAGGGCGGGAGGTGAAGAAGTAAACCATGTGTTGGAGCAGGAATTATCAGAACGATTGGAACGAGCAGGTATTGATGTGTTGGAAGCAAGGATCAGTTATTTGGCATATTCATCAGAAATTGCTGGTGCTATGCTTCGTCGTCAACAGGCTACTGCCATTATTGCAGCACGGATAAAGATTGTTGAGGGTGCTGTCAGTATGGTTGAAATGGCATTGGAGCAATTGTCCGATAAAAAGCTTGTTGATCTGGATGAAGACAAGAAAGCAGCGATGGTTAGCAATCTGATGGTTGTATTATGTTCAGATAAGGATGCTTCTCCTGTAATCAATACCGGGACCCTGCACCAATAAATTTGTTAAAATGGGCCAGAAAAAACCATTCGTATTAAGGCTGGATGAGAAGACAATGGAAGCAGTACAAAAGTGGGCGGATGATGAATTTAGAAGCATAAACGGGCAGCTGGAATGGATTATCAGTAAAGCACTAAAGGATGCCGGCCGATTAAAGAAAGGAAAATAGTCTTCCTTGCCAGGTTTTACGCTTATTCATTTCTTCAACAATCATAACTGCAACCTGATCTGATCGGAGTTGTCCCCAGGGTGGTGTTACAAGATATCTCGGGGGAACTTCACCTGTGAAGCGTTCTATAATGAAGGCTGGATTTAGCTTTTCAATGAAGCTCACAATAAAAGTAATATACTCATCAAGTTTGAATAGATTGAACGAATCAGGATTTCTTAAATATTCAGCCGCCATGACCGTGTTTTTAACTATCTGTAGCTGATGGAATTTTATAGTTGTAAGTGGTAGTTCAGATATTTTTTTTACACTCTCCATCATCATCTCCCTTGTTTCACCGGGTAATCCAAATATTATGTGAGCTCCAGTTCTTATCCCTTTGGAAGCAGTACGAATTATTGCCTGCTGTGATTGCTCCCAAGTATGACCTCTGTTAATCTTTTCAAGAGTTGAATTGTATATAGACTCTATCCCAAATTCAATCATTACGTAATGTGTCTTGGATATTTCAGAAACAAGCTCAAGTTTTTTATCATCAATGCAATCAGGGCGTGTTCCAATAATTAGCCCAATCACATCCGGGTGATCCAATGTCTGTTGATATATTGTTTTTAATTCATCAATTGGTGCATAAGTGTTGGAGTATGTTTGCAGATAGGCAAGATATTTAAGGGCTCTTCTATAGCGTATTTTGTGAAACTCAATTCCTTCAATTAACTGTTTGTAGATAGGTTTTGTTGGTTGGCAATAAGAAGGATTAAATGCATCATTATTGCAGTAGGAGCATCCACCTAATGAAATTGTTCCATCCCTATTGGGGCAAGTAAAACCTGCATCAATACTTACTTTCTGTACTCTGTATCCGAAAGTTCGTTTAAAATATTCGTTGTATGAATTATAAGGTTTCCCGTTGAAAGGAAGATTGGATATCATAATGCAAAGATATCAAAAAGGCTACCCTTTTGGATAGCCTTTTTGCATATCATCTTAACACATGCTACTTAGCTACTCTTTCAAGCCATCTAAGCATAAAGATCATTGTAAACATAGAAATTGAACATGCAACAACAAATACTGTCCAGGTTAACCAGATTGGAACATTATCATAAAGGATAGCACCGATAAACAGTAATTGATTTCCAAGTGCTGTAGCACCTAACCAACCACCTTGCATTACACCTTGGTATTGTGGTGGAGCAACCTTAGAGACAAATGAGATTCCCAACGGGCTAATAAATAATTCAGCAACAGTCAAAATAAAGTAGGTACCGATAAGCAAGAAGGGAGATACACGCTCTGCATCGGTTAGACCACCCATTGCAATAACATCTGATTTCAGAGGTAATCCTAAAGAACCAAGGGTCATAACCAAGTAAGCAATTGCAGCGATAAACATACCGATAGCAATCTTTTTAGGTGTGGATGGCTCCATGTTCTTAGCCCTAAGCCATCCGAATAATGCCATGATTATTGGAGTAAGAAGAACTATGAAGATGGGATTGATTGACTGGAAAATCTCAGCTCCTTGAATGGTAACAAATCCAAGATTTATAACAATACCACTAAGGTCAGTATAGTCTTTTGCGAAGAATGTGAGTGTAAGACCGTTTTGATGGAATGAGAACCAGAAAAAGATTACCACAGCAAATACGGCCAACAAAGCATAAATTCTCTGTTTAACCTCTTTAGCTTCCATCTGGACTTCATGACCGGTAGCACTTCCTGCCTTAACCTTTGGTGCAGGATTCGGGAAATTTTTCTTATTAACAAGGTATATAACAATAGAGATTGCCATTGCTATGATAGCAACTCCGAATGCATAATGGAAACCTGTAGTAAATGTGTTTAGGTATTCATTTACAAAAGTGCCCATATCAGTTACAGCACCATTAAGGCTAACTTCATTTGCTAATAGTGCTAACTTTTCAGAAGCTTCAGGAGTAATTGTCCCATTGATATATGCGTGACACAATTCTGGAAGACTTGAATTGTATGCAAATCCAAATTTAGCCAACCAACCGTTTCTAATTCCAATAGCAAAGAAAGGAGCAAATAGAGCACCAACATTGATAAACATATAGAAAAGTGAGAATCCTGAATCGCGCATTTTGCTATATGTAGAGTTGTCGTACATCTGGCCAACCAAAGCTTGTAAATTCCCTTTAAAAAGACCATTACCAAATGCAATGGTAAACAGACCAAGACATGAAAGAATCAAGAATAGAGTCTGGTTTGGTACCGGTGTTTTGGTTGGGAAAGCAAGGATGAAATATCCAATTGCCATCACAATCAAACCAATTAAAATAGTACCCTTGTAATTCCTGGTCTTATCAGCAATTAATCCACCAACAAATGCGAGGATGTAAATGGAAAAGTAAAACACAGAATAGATTAGACCGGCATTTGTACCGGAAAGACCAAATTTAGCCTGCAAAAAGAGTACGAGGATTGCCATCATTGTGTAGAATCCGAATCGTTCTCCCATATTTGCCAGTGCCGCTGCTAAAAGCCCTTTGGGATGATTTTTGAACATAGATTTAGTTGTTAGTGATTATTTTTTTTGTTGCCTGTTTTTAATCGTTGCACAAAAATAGCCAAAAATTGACATTATCAAAGGACAGTGAAAGATTTTGATTTAATTGGCTTAAAATTATAAAAGGCAGACAATCTTCTCAAATTTTGACTATTAGCTGAAACTTTAATTCTGATTTGGTATTCCCCTTGATCTCTTCCAGTCCACTTCCTATTGAATTTATATTAGCATAATAGCTTTGGGCAAATCTCAGCCAAATATCAAGTGATCTGTTTATGTCAAATTTTAGCATGATGTAAAATCGGCTGCCTTTAAGGTAGTACGCTGGTGTAGAGAATGAATATAATACATCGCTCTCATAAGAGTAAAAACGCTCAGTATAGGAGTCGGTATCGAATAGAGCGTATCGCAAGTATATGAATACCGGACTAATGGAATTATGGTAGATGAGGTCTTGGTAGATGAGAAATCCTGAAGTTCTACCTTTATCAGCAGAATTTGACATTGTAAATTCAATTCTATTTTTTAATACTAATGATTTTGATGGGTTATAAATCAGATTTAGTCGCAGATTGTCCTTTCCCTTGAAACAAGGGAAATCAGTCATACTTGCCATTCCATTGTTTAAAAGAACATTTATCTGGTTCATACAATCTTGGTTGTCTGGACTGTTAAATGTTCTGTCAATATTTAAAGCATAATAGGATGGCAGGTTCTGCATATTTTGTTGATAGCTATATCTTATAAGTATTTCATCTTTCTTGCCGAAATGATACTTTAACTGTAACATATATTCCTTACCCCAGGATGGAGCATCCACACGATACTTTAACCAGGGAAATTGATAATGATCAGCATAAGCAGTTAATTCCATATTGTCACCTAGATTGGCAAATAGACCTAAGTAAATTCCCTTCTCATTGTAGCATGTTGAATTTTCTGAAAAGGCATTACTGAAGAAATTCTGATAATCAGGGGAATAATTTCTATATAGAAATGAAAAGCCATAAAGAGGTGATGGTTGAAATGATATGCCAGCTAAAAATGCTTTTGCACCATTATCACTCCCGGAAACTTCGGTAAATACTGTAAATAATCGTTGTATTAAAGCTAAGTCTGTTCCGAAATTAGTTAGTTCATGTCCCCTGAATCGATGCAAATTGTAAGGCTGAATGCGGGGATTTATCTCAGTTGATAGTGAGGTCGAGTAGGCTGTAGCTCCAAGCTTGAATATGCTAAAATGAGATTGAATGTTTCCCCCGAAAACAATCTGACCTATTGCGTTTTTCTTGGCAATTTCCAACGGTGTTCTGTGTAACCCGCCCTCTGTTATGCTGCTAATTGTCTTTTCAACAGTGTCAATACCTGAAACTGTCATAAAATCAGCATCTAGCTTTCTATTGGAAAAGAACAATGATACATCGATATTATGATTGGGCGACAAAGTGAGGGCCACGCCCCTAAAAAAACTACTCTCATTAGTTCCCGTGCTAGGTTTGATTTGATTTACCCGCCTTGAGATTAAGGCAACAGACGGATTTTTTGAAAAGCCGAATCCACTATGCATGGTTAATCCCTGACCGAATTGCAAATTGTAATCACCTAGAGCCAGGTTTTTTATTAGACGATTGCTTTTATAATAAAAATGTAAAGAGCAAAAGTCAAAGCCATTTTTTAATGATTCTCCAGAATCCTTCTCCAATGTTATTCCAAATTTCAGCCGATTATGAAAATTGTAACCGTATTTTAGAAGCATCTTGACAGGATTACCTATATATGAGTTGTTCGGCTTGTAAGTTTTTGAAAGATCATTTGTGGTGGAGGATGAAGTATCAGAAATACTTGATGTATATCCCTTCTGCTTTTCCAAGGTTTGCTGATAGCGAGACAAAATAGTGTGTTTCCCTTGCTTAATTAAATTTGACCATGAGATTTTATATATTTCCGGATCAATCCTGAATATAATGCAGGGTTCCAATCGTTTAATTAGAATAGAATCAAATCCTTCAATCATATTGAGTTCATAAATGCTTGTTAACTCTCCAAAGGTTGATATATAATCCTGAATGTTACGGCTCTGTTGTTCGTTTAAGTTCAATATTTTTAGTTCATATTCTGTTGCCTTATTGATATTGATAGGATGCTTGTATATCTGCAGTGATTCATCTTCAAGATCAGTGAAGTCATAGGAAGTTTCATATCTCTCATTGTATTGTTCAATGATATTTTCATCAAATCTGCCTCGTTCCCAATTGTTATTATCATTGAAAAGAGATGTTGAATCTGGAGTCTGGCTTAAAACAGGTTTAACCATCAGAACTGATATAGCCAGTATTAACTGCTTAAACATGTTAGAAAGTAAAAGTTAAAGAAGTTTGAGGAGTGAAACCTAGAATTTGGTGATATTCAGAACTAAAGTCCATTGATAATTTTCTATAAATTATTCCTACGCCGAAGCAAAATGTTGATGGATTGGAACAGATTCCAGCTCTAACATGAAGTGAAGGAATCAATTTATACTCTATACCTCCCTTAAAAACAACCTTTTGTTGGATATCTTTCTCAACCTCGCCAGTTAGAATAAATTCACTGGTTACCATATAAACTCCTCCTAAGCGAATAATGGAAGGGACCTTCTCATTGGTCGTTTTAGAAATGTCACTGCTAATAGGATTATAAAAATGCGCACCAAGTGTTAGTTGTTTATTAATTTTACTCAGTAATCCTAATTCAAAAGTAATGTAGTGCAGATTGCCGTAGTTCTCATCTCGGTGTATCATCATGTAATCAAGCTGAACACCAAAAGCCAAATATTCTTGGAGTAAATTTGAATAACTTATGGCAACTTTATTTTCTTTCCAGGCTTCAAAACCGAACTGAGAAAAATTTACTCCAACAGTACCAGTTTTATATGGATAAGTATAAGCTGCGGCCATATAACCCAGCTCTTTTAGCATGAAGCGATGTTCAATATAAATGCCGGCAGTTGGAGAGCCTATTTCTACAAGTGCTGCTTGATTATTAAATGATGCCCACATGTCGTTTAAGGCTATTGATGAATTTCCCATGGCAGCAGAGCGCGCACCTGCTAAACGTAGTTCACCTCCTGCATTACAGTGCGTTATCGGAAGCGCGAGGCATATTATTACAATAAATGCCCTTGCAAATCTAGATACATGCATCATTCTCTATATATAAAATAATATATAAATAATAAACGCCCTAAAATTAGGAATCTTTCTTGTAGTGATTACCATTAAAAAAGATATTTTAATCAACTTTTTTAATTGAAATACTTAAATTTAATTTCAAGCACCTTGATTATTCCCCTATTGATGCTCAACCTCGATGGAAGATTCTTTCTAACGTCATTGTTCTATCTGCTATTTTTGGAGGAACTGTTTTGGTATTATAAGTTATATTTGCCAGACTTTACATTAAGAGCCATGAAAGCAATTTTGGAATTTTTACTAGAACTGAAGCAAAATAATAACCGCGAATGGTTTGCTCAGCATAAAGATGAGTATCTGCATGTTCAGGAGATTCATCATTTATTACTGAATGAAGTAATAGAAAAGATAAGTCAGTTTAATCCAATTATTGGCAAACCTGAGGCCAAGGATTGTGCATTCAGAATATACCGCGATATTAGATTCAGCAAAGACAAATTGCCCTATAAGACACATATTGGCGCATATATAGCTCGTGAAGGTAGAAAAAGTCCCAGGCCCGGATATTATCTTCATTTAGAGCCAGGAAACTCCATGATAGGTGGAGGTATATATATGCCCCAGCCGGATGTGTTAAAAAGGATACGCAACGAGATTTATTTTGATTCAAAAGGATTCAGGAGTGTTCTGAATGATCACTCATTTAGTAAGCTTTTTAACAATCTGTATGAGGATAAACTCACTAGAAATCCTAAAGACTTTGATCCGGATTTTTCTGATATTGAGTTGCTGAGATATAAGAGCTACTTTGTGGAGAGGTATCTTAGTGATGAAGAAATATTATCAGATAATTTTGTTAATACAATTATTGATACATGCAAAGTAATACTTCCATTTCATCTATTCCTAAATCGGGCATTTGAATAAAAGGTCATCATCTGAATAAAGAAAAACAACCCGTTATGGTTCCATAACGGGTTGAATATCTTGTTTAGTTTAATGTGACTTTAAAATTACGATAGAAATATGCAATTTTAACATTTTTTAGCAAATTTAATGCAAATTTAATGTTTAGTCCATTGTTAGGCCTCTCTTCTTTAATAATGGTATGATATCTGGATTTCTTCCTCTGAATTTATTATAGAGTACCATAGGATCATCAGACCCTCCACGTTCTAGAATATTCTTTCTGAAAGATGTTGCGGTGGCTTGATCAAACAAGCCTTTTTCCTTGAATGCTTCAAAAGCATCCGAATCAAGGACTGCAGCCCAAATATAACTATAATATCCCGAGGAGTATCCACCGCTAAAGATATGATTGAAATAGGTACTTCTATAACGGCTTGTTATTTCAGGCATTAAGCCAATAGAATCAAGAAAGGATGATTCGTGGGCCAAAACGTCTGTAAAATTTAATTCTTTCAGATTGTGGTAACCCAGATCTAAAAATGCTGCAGCAAGATATTCTACAGTTTCAAATCCTTGGTCAAAAACCTTAGCATTTTGTAGTTTTTCGATTAATTTTTTAGGTATCACCTGTCCAGTAAGGTAATGTTTGGCATACAATCTCAAAACTTCAGGTTCGGCAGCCCAATTTTCCATAATCTGGGAAGGGAGTTCAACGAAATCACGAGGGACAGAAGTGCCGGTGAGGCTATAATAAGTTGAATTAGATAATAAACCATGGAGTGCATGGCCAAATTCATGGAAAAGTGTACTTGTTTCATCAAACGTTAGTAAAGAAGGCGCTGATGCTGTTGGTTTACTAAAATTACATACCATGGTAATAATTGGGCGAATGTTATTGCCATTTTCATCAATGAACTGCTTACGATAACTGCTCATCCATGCACCACCTCTTTTGCTTTCACGGGGATGAAAATCCATTAAAAGTATTCCGAGGTGACTTCCATCAGAATCCATGACTTCATAGGCATGGGCATCCGAATGATAGAGAGATATATTAGATAAACCGATAAAGCTAATTCCATAGAGTTTGTTTGCTACCGTGAAAATTCCTTTTATTACATTCTCCAGTGCGAAGTATGGTTTCAACTCTTCATCACTCAGATCGTATTTCTCTTTACGCAGTTTTTCAGTATAATAGCGCCAATCCCATGGCTGTAATTTGAAATCTCCTCCTTCACGATTAATGATATCTTGCAGTTCTTGGGCTTCAACTTTAGCTCTTGATAGGGCCGGGGGCCATAACTGTTGTAATAGTTTATCAACATTCGTTGCATTTTTAGCCATATTGTTTGATAGAACATACGATGCATGGCTATCATAGCCTAAAAGCCTTGCTCTTTCAAGCCTTAAGGCAGTTATTTCTGAAATTATCTCTTTGTTATCGTATTGATTATTGTTATTGCCACGATTTACATAAGCATTATATATTGTTTCCCTCAATTTCCGATTATCAGCATACTGTAAGAACGGCATAACACTTGGATTATGAAGAGTAAATACCCATTGCCCTTCTTTGCCATCCTTAGCTGCAGTTTCTGCAGCTTGAGCTACAAGATTTTGTGGTAAACCTGACAGATCGTCTTTATTGGTAATTTGAAGTTTATATGCATTTGTTTCCTTTAAAACATTTTCACCGAATTGCAAGGTGAGAATAGACAAGCGACTATTTATCTCACTAAATCTAATTTTCGATATCTGATCGAGGTTGGCACCGCCACGGACAAAGTCTTTAAAGGTTTCATCAAGTAATCGTAACTGCTCACTGGTTAGGTTGTAATTTCCTCTTGAATCATAAACAGCCTTCACTTTTTTGAACAGGTCCTCATTTAAATTAATTTTATCATAATGAGCGGAAAGGAGAGGCGCTATTTCCTTGGCGATTGCTTGAATTTTTGGATTTGTATTTGACGAATTAAGATTGTGAAAAATCATTGTCACCTTTCTTAGCAATGATCCACTGTAGTCCAATTTTGCAATTGTGTTGATAAAATCAGGTTTTACATCATTGTTGACAATATCTGCAATTTCTATATTGTGTTCAATCATTCCTTTCTCAATAGCAGGAATGAAGTGCTCAGGTTCTATTAAGTCAAAGGGTGGAATACCATAAAGAGTATTGTATTCTGTAAGCAATGGATTGGTGTTGGATTGGGCGTTACTGGTAATTGAAGTCATAATCAATAGAATAAATACGATAAATACCTTTTTCATGGGGTTAATTATAAAAGTTTAAAATGTCAAAGATATAGCTGTTAGTGAAAAAAAGCCGGGAAAAAGTTATTTGCCGGCTTTGGATTATATATAATTAAGATTTTTGAATTTCAATAATCTAATAAATCTTTGGCTGCTTCATAGATTTTATCAGTATTTGGCAAAATCGCCTTTTCGAGAATCCTATTGAAGCCAACAGGTGTAAAAGTTGAACCAATTCTTCTAACTGGAGCGTCAAGTGACTCAAAGGCCTCATCTGTAATAATGGCAGCCAGTTCAGCACCAAACCCACCAAAGACTTTATCTTCATGTACAACGAGTACCCTGTTTGTTTTTTTTACAGAATTAAGAATTGTTTCTTTATCAAGGGGAATAAGTGACCTAATATCTACAACTTCTGCTGAAATTCCGTTTTCAGCTTCTAATCTTTGAGCAGCTGCCAAACACATGTGAGTTGTATTGCCATAGGTAATAAAACTCAAATCCGTACCTTCGCGACGTATTCGGGCTTTACCGAATGGTACTTCAAAATCATCGGGGACGATGGTCTCTGCTATTGGGTCATTATAAAGTGCTTTTGGCTCCAAGTAAATTGTTGGACCCTCAGAACGCATGGCGGTTCTTAGGAGCCCTGCAGCATCATCGGCAAAGGAAGGATAGACTACCCTTATACCTGGAAAAGTCGTCAATGCACCTTCAATAGTTTGTGAGTGATATAATCCTCCTCCTATATACCCGCCAGAAGCAAGACGCACTATAACGTTTGCTGCAAAAGCGCCATTACTTCTCCAATAGTCGTGAGTCAGTTCAACAAATTGCTCCATTGCCGGCCAAAAATAATCGGCAAATTCAGCACCTTCAACAACAATTCTAATTTTTTTATTGAAACGGCTCATGCCGTTGGCTGTTCCTAAAATAAAATCTTCTGCGATAGGTGCATTAAATACACGTTCAATGCCAAATTCCTGCTGCATTCCCTTGCTGACATTGAAAATACCTCCCTTTTCCTTGTTGGCTATATCCTGTCCCCAAATAAAAGTGTCAGGATTATACCGGAACTCAGCTTTTAGCGTTTGATTAAGTGCTTGAATAAGTTTGAGCTTTTCACCGGTTTTATTATCATGAGTACCATCTGTATATTTTGATGGTAAATATGCTTCGGGTAATACAAAATCAAAGATAGAAGCAGGATCTGGATTTGGTGCAACAATAGCTTTTTTATGAGCCTTTGAAACTTCATCCTTGACAGCTTTGTCAATTTCAGAAAGTTCATCTTCAGTTACTCTACCTGAAATGACAAGTGTTTTGCGAAATCTGTCAAATGGATCAGAAGCAAGGGCACAGTGGCGTTCATTGTCGTCACGATAAAGTTCGTGTTTATCAGAATTGGAATGTGAATGAATGCGAACAACACTGGCATGTACAATAACAGGTTCCATTTTCTCAAGAGCATATTTTCTAGCTTCGGTCATAGTATTCATCGATGCAAATACATTTTTGCCATCGCAATACATAATCTTGAGGTTTTTAAAGCCTGAAAAGTTCTCTGACGAACGCCAATTGGCAGTTTGATCCCGCTTAGGAACAGAAATACCATAATTATTATCCTGAATAACAAATACAACAGGTAACTTCTCATTTGAAGCTCCATTAATTGCCTCATAAACATACCCTTCAGAAGTAGCTGACTCTCCCATAGAGCAGAATGAAACAGCTTTTGCACCATATTTCTTTATTGCACGAGCCACACCAACAGCATGCAACGCATGATTACCGGTTGCTGATGAAACATTATGAATATTCCATGCCGGTTTAGCAAAGTGGTTTGACATATGGCGCCCACCACTTGCAATGTCAGTGGCTTTTGATATACCATTAAGGATAATCTCTTCAGCAGTTATACCTGCTGATATGGCCACCTGCATGTCTCGGTAATATGGAAACAAGTGATCTACATTTGGAACAAACACCTGTCCAAGTGCCAATTGAATGGCATCATGACCTGCGTAAGGTGCATGATATGACCATCCTAGTGCTTGTTTCAGGTAGTTTGGTGCCTTGTCGTCAATTTTACGGCCAAGAGCCAAAAGATAGTACCACTTTAACAGGGTTTCCTTATCAGTATATTTTATCCCAAAGGGCTTTTTTACATCAACTTCAGTTGTAATCATGACTGTGTATTAATTCTAAATTTTCAAACCTAAGTAACAAGCTTTGCTACCTTTTGTTCATATTTTTTCATTCAATTCATTGGCGTTTTAAGTCTAATTCTATGTTTTGCCTTATATTTGTAACATAAAAAAAACCACACGTTTAAAGATGGATATAAAGATATTAGGAACAGGGTGCCCGAAGTGCAAGGCAATTGAAAAAGCAACTCGAGATTTTGTTGAACGAAATGGTATTGAGGCAACAGTGACGAAGGTTGATGATATCATGGAAATCATGTCGTATGGAGTTATGGTTACACCTGCTATAGTAATCGATGGCAAAGTGGTTGTTAAAGGAAGAGTTCCTTCAGATATTGAGATTGCCAAGTTTATAATGGGT
>JAEYXG010000039.1 GCA_023428585.1 Bacteroidota bacterium | reverse complement strand
GTTTGAAACCAGCTAGTATAAGTTGCTCTGCTACCCAAATCTTAGCATCAGTAGGAATGAATTTTTCTTCATGCTGAAAACCGTCGCGTACGGTTATATCACCAATGGTTACTTTCTTTGGGAAATTCATATTATTGTCGAATTTTAAATAATTGCATCAAGATTAGATCATCAAAGCAAATTGAAAATAAATTTTGCTCAATAACTTATTTAATCTCTAGGGCAGAAATTAACATACAAATTAAATCAAATGTTCACTTTACAACTAATTAAGTAAGCTTACCATTTGAGAGAATGTGTCTTCAGATCTCTAAAATTGCATTTCAGGGATTTCACCTTCAACAATCAACCTTCCTTCAGTTGCTTTTCTAATATCTTCTACTGTAACACCGGGAGCTCTCTCGAGTAACTTAAAGCCCTCATCAGTAACATCAATGACAGCCAAATCACTAACTATTTTCTTAACGCAGCCAACACCAGTGAGGGGCAGAGAACACTCTTTTAGGAGTTTGGATTGTCCATCCTTACTTGTATGTTGCATGGCCACAACAATATTTTTTGCTGAAGCAACAAGGTCCATTGCTCCGCCCATTCCTTTAACCATTTTTCCAGGTATCTTCCAACTTGCAATATCCCCTTTATCAGTCACTTCAAATGCACCAAGCACAGTCAGATCAACATGACCGCCACGTATCATTCCAAAACTAGTGGAAGAATCAAAGAATGACCCTCCTGGTAATACAGTAACCGTCTGTTTTCCAGCATTTATTAAATCAGGATCAGCTTCTCCCTGAAGTGGAAAAGGCCCAATGCCCAACATTCCATTCTCTGACTGTAAAATCACCTCTACACCTTCAGGAATATAATTTGCAACCAGGGTTGGGATACCAATACCCAAGTTTACATAATAACCATCTTTTAATTCTTTAGCAATACGTTGCGCTATTTGTTCTTTTGTTAAAGCCATTTGGTTAAATCTTTAATAAAATTTGTACTACAATTCTCTAATCAGCATATTATCTGGTAGAAATGCGAACATTATATCTCTTTCACTATTTAACGTTCAGTCTTTCTTTCAATTCGTTTCTCATAGTTCTTACCCTGAAAGATTCGTTGAACATAAATTCCTGGGGTATGTATCATATTAGGATCAAGTGTGCCTGCTGGAACCAATTCCTCAACTTCGGCAATTGTTATCTTTCCAGCAGTTGCCATAGGTTGATTAAAATTATTTGCAGTGTTTCGATAAATTAAATTACCATGAGTGTCTCCCTTCCATGCTTTCACAATTGCAAAGTCAGCCACCAATCCGTATTCAAGCAGGTGAGGTTTGCCATTAAAAACTCTTACTTCCTTATTCTCTGCCACCTCGGTACCATAACCTGCTGGCACATAAAACGCGGGAATACCTGCTCCACCAGCTCTACATCTTTCAGCAAGTGTTCCTTGAGGAATCAAATCAACTTCTAATTCACCAGCCAAGAGTTGACGCTCAAATTCAGCATTTTCGCCCACATAAGAAGAAATCATCTTCTTAACTTGCCTTTTCTGAAGCAATAATCCCAAACCAAAATCATCAACTCCTGCATTATTAGAAATACAAGTCAAATCCTTGGTTCCACTTTCAACTAATGCCGTAATGCAGTTCTCGGGAATTCCACTTAATCCGAAACCGCCTACCATTAAAGTCATGCCATCCTTGATTCCAGCTATGGCTTCTTTCGCATCTTTTACTACTTTATTCATGCTATTCTTGGTTAAAGTTTGTGATTTTTCAATAATCGAATGACCAAAATTAGTGATTAATTGATGTAGAAAAAAAATAATTGCATTTTTTACTAGTTTAGATCACAGTCTAATATATGTTCATAAATGATTATGATTAACATCACCTACTTTTTGTTATTTTTGAACTTACTAAAATGATTGAATATGGACGAAAGAAAAAAGGAACACAGATATCAGAGGTTGCTAATTCAAATTGAAGATCTTCTGAAAAAAAGCCCTGATGAACTAGCGGCTCAAGCTACAATTGTATCTGTATTATTCAATAAGATGGATTACTTTTTTTGGTGTGGTTTTTATAGATTGGATGGGCATAGAATGATTGTAGGTCCCTATCAAGGACCACCCGCCTGTCAAATTCTTGAAGGTCGTGGGGTTTGTTTGGATTCGGTAGAACAGCAATGCACAGTTATAGTTCCTGATGTACATAAATACCCGGGACATATTGCTTGTGATTCAAGGTCAAAAAGTGAAATTGTTGTTCCTGTAAAGAATAAATCAGGTCAAATAATGGGTGTGCTGGATGTTGATAGTAAAGATATTGAATCATTTACAAAAGTGGATGCAATATATTTAGAAAAAATTACTGCATTATTGACGGGTCTAATATAAACAAAGTCAGTAAACCCTTGTTTATAGGGAGACTTTGACTAAATATGCTATAGCTAATTTCATTTACCAATCAATTCACATATTTATTCAACTACTAAAACTTTTAAGCAATGAAACTTGGTATTATCCTGGTAATTAATCCCAAAAACACATCATCTAAAATTGCAGTATATAAGGAAGGCAAATTATGTTTTCTTAAAACAATCAAGTATACTGATGAACAGATTTTGGCATGTGGAACCATTCCCGGTCAGGTAGAGATGCGTAAACAGGCGATAATACGTGAGCTAAAGGATAATGATATTAATTTGAACAAATTAGAAATCGTTATTGCAAGAGGAGGCCTTATTAAACCTGTAAAATCAGGTGTTTATAAGGTGAATGAATTGCTTAAGGAAGATTTGCTCAAAGGAGTAATGGGTATGCATGCAACTAATCTTGGTGGGATAATAGCATCAGAAATTGCTGCACTAAATAATGCCCTTCCGTTGATTGCTGACCCAGTGGTTGTGGATGAGCTTACTGATGTTGCCAGATTATCAGGTCATCCCTTGTTTGAAAGAAAGTCAATTTTTCATGCTCTTAATCAAAAAGTGGCTGCTCGAAAATATGCTAAAACAATTAACAAAAAGTACGAAGATCTTCAATTGCTTGTTGTACATGCTGGTGGTGGAGGGATCTCTGTTGGTGCCCATAAAAACGGATTAGTAATTGATGTGAATCAGGCTTTTGATGGAGACGGTCCTTTTGCATTGGAAAGATCGGGTAGCTTGCCCATAGGTGATCTCATAAGAATTTGCTTTAGTGGTCGCTATTCTGAGGATGAAGTAATTGAAATGGTAACTTTAAAAGGTGGATTAAAGGCATATCTAGGCACTACAAACATATCAACCATTGAAAAGCGAATAGCTGAAGGAGATAAGCAGGCAGAATTCATAGTTTATGCCATGGCTTATCAGGTAGCTAAAGAAATTGGCGCTATGTGCACCGTCTTGGATGGTAAACCAGATATGATAATACTATCAGGAGATTTATTCCAATATTCAATATTCTCCAATCTTCTTATTCAAAGAATCGAAAAAATCGCTGCAGTCACAGTATACCCAAATGAGGATGAAATAGATGCACTTGCACAAAATGCTATTGGTGTGATGAAGGGAGAAATTGAAGTGCTGGAATATAAATAATATTAACTTTTGTTTGTTGTTTGATAATTGAGTGTTAGAAAGGCCGTTAACTCGGCCTTTTGTTTTACTATTACAGTCCTAAATTAAACATAATTGAATTTTTTAGTATTTTTGCTGAATTAAATAGTTTTAGTAAACGCTAATTTTGATCGTTTTGGTAGAACACGGTCCTTTATTTAGTAATCATTTGTTATCAACAATTCTTGGCTCTTTTGCTGGAAGTCTTGATTTAGAAAAGGTTATAATAATAGTTATAATTTTCATTCTATTGCTTCTATCAGGAGTTGTAAGTGCTGCCGAAATTGCATTCTTTTCATTAACACCGCTGCAACTTGATGGATTTAAGAGAGGAGACAATCGGAAAGGCCGCCTCATACTATTGTTACTTGAAAAACCTAAAAGATTAATGGCTACAATATTGATAGCCAATCTTATAATTAATGTAGCAATTGTAATCCTTACATCATTGATTATTTTGAATTTTATTGGGGAGGCTGCTGCTTCACTATCAGCAATAATATTAGAGATAGTGATCCTGTCAACTTTAATATTGCTGTTTAGTGAAATTATACCTAAGATTTATGCCACAAACCATAACGTCAGTATTGCCCGTATGATGTCAAGAACTATGTTCCTTGCCCAACAGCTATTATACCCTTTAAGTTCCTTGCTTGTAAATTCCTCTAATATTGTTGATAGAAGAATTGCACATAAGGTTCATAATCTCACTATGGATGAACTTTCAGAGGCATTAGACCTCACAGAATCAAATGGTGAAACGCCAGATGAAGAACGAAAGATACTCAAGGGGATAATAAAATTTGGTGATATAGCAGTACGCGAAATCATGAAGCCCAGAATTGATGTTACTGCAATTAATGACAATGCCAGTTTTCATGATCTTCTCGCAATAATAAACGAATCAGGTTATTCTAGAATCCCTATCTTTAATGAAAACTTAGATAATGTTACTGGAATCCTTTATATTAAAGATTTAATTCCCCATATCCATCAGACAGAAGAATTTCATTGGCAGCATTTACAACGACCTGCATTCTTTGTTCCGGAGAATAAACGAATTAATGATCTTTTACAAGAATTTCAAGCTAAAAAGATTCATTTGGCAATAGTTGTTGATGAGTATGGGGGCACATCTGGAATTGTAACCCTTGAAGACATTCTTGAAGAGATTGTTGGTGAAATTAATGATGAGTTCGATAATGAAGTCGATGAAATTCATCATTTAAAAATTGATGATAATACCTATATTTTTGAAGGCAAAACGCTTATAAACGATTTTAGCAAAGTCATTGGGGTTGATGATCGTATATTTCAAGAAATCAAGGGAGAATCAGACACCCTAGCTGGTTTAGTACTTGAATTAGCAGGCAGAATACCTGAAACCAGTGAGCAATTTACTTTCGGCAACTATATCTTTAAACCAGAAATTGTTGATAAAAGAAGTATAAAAAGAATAAAAGTCATCATAAATGAAATCAAGAAAGAGGATTGACAATAAAAAGCAGAAACACAATACCCCTCTTTTCCACTAATTTTATACTTACCAATCGTAATGAAATCAACCAAAATATTTTTTTTTACTTTATTATTTCTTCTAACATCATTTTTACTGAATACGGGTTGTAACTCTGATTATATGCCTAAACCCCGTGGGTATTTTAGGATTGAACTACCTGCAAAAGAATATCAAGAATTGGATTCGATCTACCCGTATAAATTTGAATATCCTGTATATGCAGTCATTTCAAAAGATTTGCACTCACCAGATCAAGTAAATTGGATAAATATTGATTTTCCTGCATTTAATGCCAGAATACACGTAAGTTATAAGACGGTAGAAAATAACCTGGATGTATTTACAGAGGATTCCCATTCGCTTGTTATGAAACATATTCCTAAAGCCAGTGCAATAGAAGAAATTAGAATTGATAATGAACTAAATGATATTCACGGAATTGTATATGATATCAGAGGAACTGGCGCTGCCTCACCCTATCAATTTTATATAACAGATAGTACACACCATTTTCTTCGTGGCGCTTTGTACTTCAATACTCTTCCAAATAATGACTCTTTAGCTCCAGTAATAGAATTCTTGAAAGAAGATATCATGCATCTACTTGAAACGGCCCAGTGGAAGTAAAAAGTTAGATATGGTTTGGCAAAATAGAGCAGAAAAATAAATTCTTCAGTGAATTTTTATGGTAGTGTGAAGAATTTTGTGTAAACTATATTTGACTGTGTTAAAAGGCTAAATTACAAAATAGATGTTAATTTTAAAGCCACAAACACAGATGAAAATGGAAGACGATGTTCCTTTTGAGATACCTGAGGAGCAGCTCAAAAAGATGAAGACTCAGGAAGAGCTTGAAGCATATATATCAAAGCTCTACAAACATGCAGTTCAGACTATGCTCAAAGCGGAGATGGATGAGCATTTGGGCTATAAAAAGCATGATCCATCAGGTAATAATTCAGGCAATAGCCGGAATGGAACAAGCCTGAAAACCCTAAAAACTGACATTGGAGACATTCCTCTAAATGTACCCCGTGACCGTGACTCAAGCTTTGATCCAGTACTTGTTCCCAAACACCAGCGGATGTCGGCCAAGATCGAACAAGCCATAATAACTATGTACTCAAAGGGTATGAGTACCCGGGATATCGAGGACACGATCAATGACATTTACGGGGTTAAGGTCAGTGAATCCTCAATTTCAAATATCACTGCTGTTGTTTTAGAAGACATCAAGCAGTGGCAACAAAAGCCTCTTGAAACGGTCTATTACATCATCTGGATGGATGGCATCGTTATGAAAGTTAGGTATAACGGGAAAGTCATAAACAAAACCATTTACCTGATTGTCGGAGTTAATAAGGACGGCTTTAAGGAGGTTCTAGGCATGTGGATTGCCGAAACAGAAAGTGCCTCCTTCTGGCTCAGCGCCTTAAATGATTTAAAAGCCCGAGGGGTTGAAGATGTTCTAATTGCCTGTACAGACAACCTTGCAGGTATCAAACAAGCCATTAAAGCCATTTTTCCAGCCACCATCACACAGCTCTGCATTGTTCACCAAATACGTAACTCATGCAAGTATGTAGTCTGGAAAGAGCGCAAGGCATTTGTGGCCGATTTAAAGCTGATTTATGGTGCTCCGAACAAGCAGGCTGCTGAAGATGCTTTGCAGGATTTTGCAGTGAAATGGGGTAATAAATATGGTTATGCCGTCAAATCCTGGAAAGAAAACTGGGATCATCTGTCTGCCTATTTTGATTACCCACAGGAGATCCGACACCTTATTTATACAACAAATCCGATAGAGAGCCTTAATAGTACAATACGCAAGTATACACGGTCAAGAACCGTTTTCCCTGATGATCAGGCAGCACTGAAATCAGTATTTCTGGCTATTTGCAATATTCAGAGAAAATGGACTTTGCCCATCAGAAACTGGGGGCAGATAGTGAATCAATTTTATATTAATTTTGAAGAGAGATGCCAAATTTAACTGCAGTCAGCGTTTACACAAAATTTTTCACACCCTCTTTCTTTCCACAGTATCATTAATCGCTACCCAACTATCTCCTTTATATTCATTGTCTTGAAGCGAAAATCTATAATAATAAGTGTCTGTTTTAGATCTAGAAGCTCTTATCTCCTTACTTACATATG